>CAZTMF010000113.1:0-8366 GCA_964614675.1 uncultured Caulobacteraceae bacterium
CTGGGCCAGCAC
Source organism: uncultured Caulobacteraceae bacterium (assembly GCA_964614675.1). Taxonomy (GTDB): domain Bacteria; phylum Pseudomonadota; class Alphaproteobacteria; order Caulobacterales; family Caulobacteraceae; genus JANWHQ01. The sequence goes on from CAZTMF010000113.1 coordinate 13, forward strand.
GGGGGTGAGGTGGCCGAGTGGTTGAAGGCGCACGCCTGGAACGCGTGTATAGGTGAAAGCCTATCGAGGGTTCGAATCCCTCTCTCACCGCCAACCCGATCAGGGTCTTTGGCGGGCTTCGGTCGGCTCCGGCGGCAAGCGCCACGCGGGTTCAGAAGCTCTCTGTCCAGGGCCTGAGTTCGATCTCCCAACTCCAGGCGCTGCGCGGCTGGCGCAGCACGTCCAGGTAGCTCTGGGCGATCGCGTCCGGATCGAGGGTGCTGTCGGGTCGGTCGCCGGGATCAGGCCGCACGGCGCTTCGAACGCCTCCGTCGATGACGAAGTGGGCGACGTGGATGCCCAGGGGGCCGAGCTCCCGGGCAGCGCTCTGGGCCAGACCCCGCAGCGCGAACTTGCCCATGGCGAAGGCTGACGATAGCGGGAAGCCCTTGACGCTGGCGGTGGCGCCGGTGAGCAGGATGGCGCCATGGCCCTTGGGCGTCATGCGCTGCGCGGCCTGCCGCACCGCCAGGAAAGCGCCGAAGGCCGACACGGCGATCGCCTGGCGGACCTGTTCCGGATCAAGCTCGGCGATACGCCCCCGCACGCGGGCCGAGGCGTTGTAGAGGATGAGGTCGGGTTCCCCGAGCCGCGCGTCCGCCGCTTCGAACAGCTGCTCCACTGCGCCGGGATCGGCGGCGTCGACACTGAACGTCGCAGCGCCCGTCTCTGCGGCCAGGGCCGCGAGCTTGCCGACGTCTCGGGCCGCGAGCCCGACCTTTACGCCCGCCGCCGCCAGCTGGCGCGCCACCGAGGCGCTGATGCCCGGCCCCGCCCCGATGATGAGGGCGGTCCTGTAGGGGAAGTCGGTCATAGGATCCTCACGCCAAGGCCGCCGAGATCGCCTCGGCGAGCGTGGTCGTCGGTCGTCCGATCAGCCGGCTGAGGGCGCGCCCGCCGTCGAACAGGGGCCCGTTCGGCCAGGGCGGCGACGACAAGCCGGCCCAACTGGCCGGTCGCTCCGGTGATCGCGTACATGGCACTTTCCCTCGCTTCTCAGGCTTCGACCGGCTGCGTGAGCGCCGGATAGTCCACATAGCCCTCGGGCCCATGGGTGTAGAAGGTCTCCGGCCGCGGCGGGTTCAGCGGCGCGCCCGCCCCGAGGCGTTCGGGAAGGTCCGGATTGGCGATGAAGGCCTTGCCGAAGGCGACCGCGTCGGCCCAGCCGTCGCGCAGGGCCGCTTCGGCGCTCTCCAGCGAGAAGCCCTCATTGGCGACGTAGACGCCGCCGAAAGCCGCCTTCAATTGGGGTCCGAGGCTGTCCGGCCCGACCGTTTCCCGGGCGCACAGGAAAGCGATGTTGCGCCGACCCAGCTCGCGCGCCGCGTGGGTGAAGACGGCGCGGCGGTCGGAGTCTCCCATGGAGTGGACGTCGGCCCTCGGCGCTAGGTGCACGCCGACCCGCCCCGGTCCGAACACCAAGGCCGCTGCGTCGGTCGCTTCCAGCAGAAGCCGCGCCCGGTTCTCGATCGAGCCGCCATAGCGGTCGGTCCGCTTGTTGGAGCCGTCCTGCAGGAACTGGTCGAGCAGATAGCCATTGGCGCCGTGCAGTTCCACGCCATCGAAGCCTGCAGCCTTGGCGTTGGCCGCCGCGCGCCGGAAGTCCTCGACGACCCCGGCGACCTCCTCCGTCCCGAGTTCGCGGGGGGTGACGAAGGGGCGTTGGGGCCGCAGGAGGCTGACGGTTCCCTCGGCGGCGATGGCGCTCGGCGCCACGGGAAGGCGGCCCTCCAGGAAATAGGGGTCGGAGATCCGGCCGACATGCCAGATTTGCATGAAGATCCGCCCGCCCCGAGCGTGCACCGCCCGCGTGACCAGCTTCCAGCCCTCGACCTGTTCGTCGGACCAGACCCCTGGAACGCCTTCGTAGCCCACGGCCTGAGGGGAGATCGGAACGCCCTCGGAGATGATCAGCCCGGCCGAGGCGCGCTGGGCGTAGTACTCGGCCATCAGGGCGTTCGGAACGCCTCCGGCCGACGCGCGCAGGCGCGTCAGGGGAGCCATGAGGATCCGGTTGGGCAGGACAAGGTCGCCGAGGATCAGCGGATCGAGCAGGGAGGCCATGGGATGTCTTCTCAAGTGAGCCGCCTGCGTCCGGGCGGAGTGAATTGCCGCGTGACCTAGGCCGCGGCGCTCCCGACGCGAAGCCTGATTTCCTCCGGTACAGACCAGATTTGCTAACATCGGCGCCGACGGGAAAGGCAATGATAGAAACGCTTTGGGTGCGCCGAGGCCTGGAGACGCTCCAGAATAGCTATGAACCTGTCTAGCGGACTCGGGGCGGGGCTGCCCATCGCTCAGACGACATTCGCTCAGGCGAAAGCGAAGGGATTCCGAAATCGCCCTCGACAGGAAAGCCCGTCAGGCAGACAGCCCTGCAAGCCTTCAGGGCGTCGGTCGAGGCGGCCGGCGGACTGCTCGGCTTCGACCTGCCGGTGCGCCGGGCCCTTTCCGCGCCACTCCGGACGGTTTGGCCGGAATTTGACGGAGTGGACTGCCTGCGGGAGCGCCTGTTCAAGCAGCTCTACGCGGCGCGTGGGAACGGCGCGAGACCCTTCAGCTCCGGGCGCTCCGCTTCAGCTAGATAGCGAGCAGGCCCTGGAGGCCAGGTTCGCAAGTGCGTTGGCCCGTATGGCGCTCGTGTCCGGAATTTGGCTTCATGCAGGCGCGCGGCTTCGCGCCACGAAAACGGGGGAATCCATGTCTGTCCTGCGACTTGTGCTCGTGCTTGCGCTCCTGACGCCCGTCGGCGCCCTCGCCGCGCCGAAGCCCGGATCGATCGAGGCGCGGCTGCAAAAGGTCGAGGACCAGCTGGCGATCCAGCGCGTCCTGATCGAGTACGGCAAGTTCCTCGACGCCAAGGACTACGCGAGCTACGCGGCGCTGTTCGCCAAGGACGGCGAGTGGACCGGCGGCTTCGGCCATTTCACCGGGCCGGCGGCGATCCAGAAGATGCTGGAGGACAAGCTGGGCAAGGCCGGGCCCGGCTACATCAACACGTCCAGCTATCACCTGATGTCGAGCCCGCTGATCACCGTGACCGGCGACACCGCGACGGCGGAGTCCCGCTACCTGTTCTTCACGGCGTCCGCCGACAACAAGCCGATCCCGACCCTGGCCGGCCGCTATGTAGACAGCTTCGTGCGCGAGGGCGGCGCCTGGAAGATCAGGCGCCGGGTGACCCACGGCGTGATCCCCTGGCGCGATGGCAACGACCCGAACCCTCCGCCGGCGCCGGCCCCACGCTGAGCCAGGGCGCCTGGATCAGGTCCGGGGCGCCGGCTTGTCCATCATCGCCCCCGTCATCGGGATGAAGAACACCCCCACGTCGCGGCGGGAGCGGATCTTGCCGTTCTCGTCCTTGCTGTAGACGTAGAGCACCTGGCCGCGCCGGAACGGCTGGCCGATCGGGATGATCAGGCGCCCGCCGGGCTTCAGCTGGCGGAACAGCTCTGGCGGCGCGTACTGGGCCACGCAGGTGACCATGATGATGTCGAAGCCGTCCTTCACCTCGGGCCAGCCGTAGTAGCCGTCGCCGACCCGGCCCTCGACATTGTCGTAGCCCAGGGGCCGGAAGATCCGGTCCACCGCCGTCCCGATCGGCTGGATGATCTCGATGGTGTAGGCCCGCTCCACGATCCGCGAGAGCAGCGAGCTCTGGAAGCCGCTGCCGGTGCCGATCTCCAGGCTGACGTCGCCCGGCCGAGGCTGGGCGATCTGGGTCATGTAGGCCTGGCCGAGGTAGTCGGACAGCACCGAGCCGTATCCGATGGCCCAGGGCTTGGGCGTCTCCTCATAGGCTTGCCAGGCCTGCGAGGCATGCTCGGGATAGAGGTAGTGGTAGTACTCCCGCGGCACCTGCTGGAAGGCCTGGATCACCCGGGGGTCGGCCTGGCCGAAGCGCTCGGCGAGATAGGCCCTGATGCGGGCGACGGCCGCAGGCTTGCGCGCCTGGATCGCCTGGAAGGCGGCCTCGGAGATCCGGGTCGGGCGGCCCGACGCGGCCATGGCCTCCTGGAAGGCCTCGCGGGTCCAGGCCGACGAGGTGTGTGCGGCTGCTTCGGTGGCGGCGGATGAGGCGGGGACCGCAGCGACCGGCGAAACCGTCGATGGCGGCGGAGTCGACGGCGCGATCGCGGGAGTCGCGGACGGAGGCGGCGCCGCCGGGGCTGGCGAGGCCGCTTTGGCGTCGCTGGCGAGCGGCGTGGCGGCCGGGGGCCTGACCGGGTCTTCGCAGGCGGCGAGGGGCGCGGCCATCAGGCCGGCGGCGGCGGCGAACACCTTGCGGCGCGTGATCATGCTGGAACTGCCCTTGGCTTTCGCTCGCCGCCCATCGAAGCCGATGCCAGGAGCACAATCAGATAGAGGACCGCGGCGCCGATCAGCAGCCGCGACCAACCCAGTTCCCGCGCCATCAGATTGGCCAGGGGCGTGGCCACGACCGAGAAGGCGCCGTTCAGGCCCCAGGCCCAGGGCAGGTACCCGCCTGTCCCGACCCGCGACAGGCCCAAGGGGAAGGGCAGGCCGAGCGCCAGGGCCGCCGGCGCCAGGACCGCCAGGGCCGCTCCCGCCCGCGCCGCCCACGGCCAGTCCAGGCTCTGCAGCATGGCCGATTGCGACCACCGGAACATGGCGGCCGTCCAGGCCAGGACCACGAGGCAGGCGAAGCCGATCGCCAGACGCGGCCAGCGGGTCAGCCGGCCGGAAAGGGCGCTGCCGAGGCCGGAGAACACCAGCATGGCGGTCAGCACCACGGCGAAGGCGCTCATCCGGTCGTTCAGATAGAGCGCCGCCTTCTCGATCATGAAGAGCTCGATGAACAGGAAGCCCAGGCCCAGGGCCGGGAAATAGAGCAAGGGCCAGAGCCGGCCCCGGCTGGGCTCGGCATGCACCTGGCGGGGCGCCATCCGCGGAACGGCCAGGACCAGCAGGGCGATCAGGATCGCCTGGACCAGCACCACTAGGTTCACGAGGGCGCCGATCTCGGCCTGGGGCAGGACCTCCAGCCGCTGGAAGATCACGCCCAGCTGGTCCAGCCTCAGCACCGCGTGGACCTGGGGCCGGTCCAGGGTCATGGGCCGCAGGTTGAAAGCCTCGGCCGAAGGCGTGGGCCGGCCCGCCAGGACCGCCGCGGCCTCGTCGGCGATGGCGTCGTCGGGCCCCCGCGCCGTGATCCGGCCGGTGATGAACGAGACCTGGGGCAGGTCGTTGTAGAGCCGCGTCCTGGCGGCCCCGACATCGATGCCGGGGTAGTGGGAGACGTCGAAGGACCGGTCGTCGCAGAACCGGCGCAGGGCCTCGACGCGGTCGGATCCGAAGGCCTGGGGCGAGACCAGGATCCGGACGGCCCAGTCCGAGCGGTAGACCATCACATGGGCCGCCGGTTCTGCCACGCCGGCCGCCTTCAGGCCCTCGCGCACGGTCGCGAGCATCCGCGCCGCATAGACGGGGAAGTCGCGGATCGAGACCGGGATGGAGATCATGCCCTGCGGCTTCAGGGCGCGAAGGGAGGCGGCGACCGCTTCGGTGGACAAGGCCGTCTCGTTGGCCTCCGATGCATCGAGGGCGTCGGCCGAAATGTCGATCAGGTCGTAGGCGCCTGCAGGCGCGGCCAGGACTGCGGCGAGCGGGCCGCCCGGCAGGATCCGAACTCTGGGGTCGCGGACGACTGCGGGCGGCGGCGAAGGCCCCAGCCCCTGGACCAGGGCGGCATGCAGCTCGGGCTCGGCCTCCAGAACGTCGAGGTGGGAGGCGCCGAGCGTCAGGGCTTCGCCGATGCGGAAGCCGCCGGACGCGCCCACCAGCAACACCCTGGGCGCAGTCGCCAGCCGATAGGGGGCGGCGTCCAGCGACGCGGGGGCGTAACGCAGGTCGAGCGGTCCCGGCCGCGGCAGGGCGCCGATGCGTACGCCGTCGCGATAGAGGCCGAAGGTGCGGGGCGGACCGGCCAGCCCCATCAGCCCGGCGTTGTTGGACAGCTCCACGTCCACCCGCTCGGTGAAGTCGTCGAGCAGCTGGTAGTGGCCCCTGGGCGAGCGGACCTCGGCCGCGATCCTGGCTCCAGGCGTGTGCAGCGGGGCGTAGATCGCCTTGTAGTCGCTGACCTGGGGCAGGTCGCCGCCAAGCAGCAGCGCCTCTCCGCCGACGAGGGCGAGGATGGCCGCCAGGGTCCCCAGCCAGGACCATCTTCCGGGCTGAAAGCCGGCGCTCAGGGCCAACGGGACCAGCAGCGTCGGTACCAGGAGGAACGGGTGGACCAGGAACATCAGGCCCAGCACCAGGGCCGATCCGGCGCCCGCGCCGATCAGGTCATAGGCATAGACCCGGCCGATCTCCTTGGCGTTCAGGATGAAGGCCAGGGAGATGTAGATCCCGGTCAGGAAGAAGAACGGCAGAAGCTCGAGGTAATAGGTCCCGATGTCCCGGATCTGCGGCAGCCAGGTGGCCTGGTTCTGCAGCTGCAGCGGGTTGAACGGATTGAGCGCCGCATAGTGGAAGCCGCCCGCCGCCGACAGCACCAGCAGCGCCGGCAGGATCAGACGCAGTCCGACGCCCCAGCGCTCCAGGCTCCGGCGCAGCAGAGCCGCGGCGACCCCGCTGAGCGCGAAGCCGGCCATGACGATGGAGATCACCCAATATCCGTATTCGGACCATTTCGCGACGGCGAAGAAGCGGGTCAGGGCGTTCTCGATGCCGACCGCTCCCGCCGAGACCAGGAACAGCGGGATCAGCGCGGCGCGGGTGCTGCCGAGCTTCACGGCGCGGCCGGCCCTGGCAGGACTCTGCGGCCGCTATCGATCGGCGCCGCCCATAGGGATCCGGTCGCGCGCGGCGGACCGCTCGCACGCACATCCCCAAGCGGCCGCAAGACGGCCCGACAAGCCCCACCCAACCCCATCGCCCGTGATCTTGCATTGGCCCCGTACGCGGGGCGACGCAATTCAACCGGCGGAGGGCCTGGGCCGGCCCGCCATTGTTCGCAATGGGAACAGGATCGGCGGTCGACCTGAAGGGCTCAGGCCGCCGCCGTCTGCTCCGGCATGGGATAATCCTCGGCGTTGCGGACCACGCCAGGGCGCAGGGAGAAGTCCACGCGCGGCGGGCCGAACACGTCCACCAGCCGCATGCCCTCGCCGGCGATCCCTTGGGAGGTGTGGATCACACCCGCCGGGATGACGGTGGTCGAGGGGCTCGAGAGCTCCACCTGGGCGTCGGGGCGCCAGTCGTGGCGGTTGGCGGTCCAGGGGACCCTGAGGTGGTGGATCCATTCGCCCTCCAGGGCGACGGAGCCCTGTTCGAAGTCGTGGTGCGAATGGGGTGTCAGGGCCGTCGGGTCGCGCGGCTCGAGGAACCTGGCGTAGGGCACCACCATCAGCTTGCGGGTGCGGAAGGCGTTGACCATGCCGCCCGAGGCGTAGATGTCGGCCAGGGCGTAGGTGCGCAGGCGATAGCCGCCGGTGGGCATCGGCCAGGGTTCGGTCGCCGTCACCTCAGGCGCGCCGTCGGCATAGGTCTCGGCATTGGCGGCGCGCTTCGCCATGGCTTCGGCGTCGGTGACCACCTGGATGAAGACCGCATCCGCCTCCGGCGTGATCGCGCATCGGCCGGGCGGGGCGATCGCCAGGCCCTCGCCTTCCAGGACCGCCTGCTCGTTTCCGGCGGCGATCTTCAGCCGGCCTTCGACGATATAGATCACCTGCTCGTCGACGAAGTCGCCCGCGACCTCCGCGCCTGCCTCGGCCTCGGTGTAGACGACGGCGAAGTTACGCCCGCGGGTGATCCACGAGCGGTAGCCTTCGCCCGTGACCTGGGGCTTCTCGTCATAATGGCGTCCGACGGACGGTTCGCGGAACTTGGCCATGGCCGGGCTCCTCAGGCAGGTTTCTTGTTGTGGGTCTGGGCCAGGTGCGCGGGCGGCACGGTGGGCGCGATCTGTCCCTGGAACAGGGGTACGAAGGTGCGCCGCTTGTAACGCCACTGACCGTCCGCACCTTTCACGCACTCGTCGACGAGGTCGGTGATCATGATCGGCGGGGTGGAGGGCAGGATCGGGGCGCCGTCGGCGGCGAAGAGCTGCATCACGCAGTAGGTCGTGGCGCTCTTTTCGTCGTGGAAGTCGGCCCGGAAGTTGGTGATCACATGCCGCGAGGTGCGCGTGCCGCGCCCGATCCGCCAGGCGTAGAAGGCCTCGATCGCCGCGTGGCCGACCAGGGGCTCGTTGCCGCCCTCGAAGATCCCGTCCTCGGTGTAGAAGCGCGCGGCCACGCCCAGCCCGCCCTTGAGGTCGACCTCGTACCAGTAGTCGACCATGTTCA
>CAZTMF010000114.1:0-8351 GCA_964614675.1 uncultured Caulobacteraceae bacterium
ACAAGGACCCGATCGTCGGCGAGGGCGAGGTCGAGGTCGAGAAGGACGATGGCTCGTCCTTCGTGGTGCGCATCGAGCGGCTGCACCTGGAGCAGGACGCCGGCAAGTCGATCCACGACCTGGACCCCAACTGGACCTATGTCGACCTGAACCGGGCCGGCACGGCGCTGATGGAGATCGTCTCGCGCCCCGACATCCGCACCGCCGAGGGCGCGTCGGCCTATGTGAAGAAGCTGCGCTCGATCCTGCGCTATCTGGGCGCCTGCGATGGCGACATGGAGAAGGGCAACCTGCGCGCCGACGTGAACGTCTCGGTTCGCAAGCCGGGCGGCGAGCTCGGCACCCGTTGCGAGATCAAGAACGTCAATTCCTACCGCTACATCCAGCAGGCCATCGAGTACGAGTCGCGCCGCCAGATCGAGCTGCTGGAGGACGGCTACCCGATCCTGCAGGAGACGCGGCTGTTCGACCCTCACAAGGGCGAGACGCGCTCGATGCGCTCCAAGGAAGAGGCGCACGACTACCGCTATTTCCCCGACCCGGACCTGCTGCCGCTGGAGCTGGACCCGGCCTGGGTGAAGGCGATCGAGGCCTCGCTGCCGGAGCTTCCCGACGCTAAGCAGGCGCGGCTGCAGTCGCAGTATGGGCTCTCTCCCTATGACGCCCGGGTGCTGGTCGCCGACGCGGCGCGGGCGGACTTCTTCGAGAAGGCCGCGGCAGGACGCGACGCCAAGCTGGTCGCCAACTGGACCACCAACGACCTGATGGCCCGCCTGGCGGCCGCCGGTCAGGACATCGAAGACAGTCCGATCCCGCCCGAGGACATCGCGGGTCTGGTCAAGCTGATCGAGGACGGCGTGATCTCGTCCAAGATCGCCAGGGACGTGTTCGACCGCATGTGGGCGGGCGAGGGCGCCCCCGCCGGCATCGTCGAGACGCATGGCCTCGTGCAGGTGACCGACACCGGGGCCATCGAGGCGGCGGTCGACAAGATCATCGCCGCCAATCCCGACAAGGCCGCCCAGGTGAAGGACAAGCCTCAGGCGGTCGGCTGGTTCGTCGGGCAGGTGATGCGCGAGACGGGCGGCAAGGCGAATCCGGCCGCGGTCAACGAGATCCTCAAGCAGAAGTTCGGACTCTAGGGGTCGGAACCAGCTGTCCGGCTCCGGCGTTCGCTGGGAGGGTAGGTCTGCGCGCCCGTGGGCGCCGCGCGCAATCGAGGGGCTCTGCTTGGAGTTCTCGCAATGCGCTCAGTCACCATCCTGTCCGGAATCGCGATCCTGACCCTGGCCGCCGCGGCCCAGGCGCAGAGCGACGCCCCGGCGACCCCGCCCGATCCGGGAGCCTCCGCGACGGCCAGCAAGGCCGCCTCGGGCGACAAGGCCGCCACGTCCACTCAGACGCATGGCTCCGGGGCGCCCGCTCGGAACGACAACACCGGCTACAACGCCAAAACCTCCGACACCGCTCCCGCCAAGACCGACGCGCCTCCACGACGCAGCAAGTGGCCCTCGTACGGCCAGTTCTCCAGCGACCCTGGCTCCGAGAAGCCCTACGGACCGCCGCGCTAGGCGACCTCCCGGCCTGGCCAGGGGGTTGAGACCCAGTTCCCGCGTGGGGTCGGTGGAACGCGAACGCGACTGCAGGTGTTAACCTTTCGGAAGCGCCATCAGCGCGCTTACGCACCGTGGGCCGGGCGGGGCTGACACGGAGACCCCCCAATGAAAGCGACTCTTCTGCTTACGGGCGCGGCGGTCCTGGCGCTGGCCGCCTCGGCTCAAGCCCAGTCCTCCGCCGGCGCGGCCGGTTCGGCCAGCGGCGCAGTGACCCCGCCTGCCGCGGCGGCCCCGCCGACCGCCTTGCCGCCGGCGACCACGCCGCCGACGACCTTGCCCCCAGCGGCCACGCCTCCGGTCACGGCCGGCGCCAGCGGCTCGGTCGGCGCCGGCGCCGATCCGGGCGCCAGCAGCGTCACCGGCTCGGCGGCGACCGACGCCAATGCCAGGGCGGGCTACAACGCGGACGCCAAGGACAAGAAAAAGAAGAGGGCCAAGAACAGCAGCTCGACGCCCGACACGTCCGCCGGCGCTTCGGGCGCGGCCGGCGCGGCGGTCAATCCGCCCCAGTAACCGTCGCAGCGCAAGTGGCGGGACGCGGACGCCCCGCGGGCGTCCGCGTCTTTTCGTGTTCAGCCCGCGCGCTCGGCCTTCCAGTCGGCGAAATTGACCGGCTGGGCCGTGGGCTGCGAGCCCGGGCCCGCCAGTTCAAGGATCATCGGGACGATCTCGTCCGGCGCCGGCAGCGTCATCGGATCCTCACCGGGGAAGGCGGCCGCACGCATCCGGGTGCGCATGGGCCCCGGGTTGACCACCGCGATCCGCACCTCGGTGTGTTCGACCTCATCGGCGTAGGCCGTGGCCAGGGCCTCCAGCCCCGCCTTGGAGGCGGCGTAGGCGCCCCAGAAGGCGCGGGGCCGCCGGGCGGCGCCCGAGGTGAGGAACACGGCCCGTCCGGCCTCGGCCTTGCGCAGCAACAGGTCCATCGAACGGATCAGGCGGTAGTTGGCGGTCAGGTTGACCGTCATGACCTTATCCCAGACCTGAGGATCCAGATGGGGGACGGGGGTGATCACGCCGAGCACGCCGGCGGCGGCGATCATGATGTCGAGCCGGCCCCAACGGTCGAAGATGGCGCGGCCGAGCTGGTCGATCCCGTCGGCCGCGGCGATGTCCATGGGGACCAAGGTCGCGCGCTCGCCGGTGAGGGCGAGGATCTCGTCGTCGAGCTCTTCGAGCGCGCCCTGGGTGCGGCCGATGGCGATGACGTGCGCGCCCTCGCGGGCGAGCCCCAGGGCGATGGCGCGGCCGATGCCGCGAGTCGCGCCCGTGACGAGGGCCACTTGGCCGGGCAGGGTGGGCGAGGGGAAGGCGATTTGGTTGCTCACGGCCGCCTTTTAGCGGGTCCGGAGATAAAGCAAACGCCGATCCCGACGCGTCGCCCTGCGTCGGTTGCCTGGAGACGGAAAACCCCCCGTCGGCGACGAGGGGCGTTTCCGATCAGCTGGGCTGCACGCCGGAGCGGGACTCGCCGTTGCGGGTCCGCCCGCCGCCGTGGGAGGCTTCGCCGCCCTTCCGGCCTGCGGCCGCGGCAAGGTCGCGATCCTGCGAGAAGCTGCGCTTCTCGTCCGGCACGCTGGCGCCGCCCTTGCGCGCGATCTCGCGACGACGTTCGACGTCCATGGCGGCGAAACCGCGTTTGGCCGGGGTACGGTTGGGTTGGTCTCGAAGCACGTCCCTGCTCCTTCTACTCTGCAGAAGTCAGGGCGGCCGTTCACGGCGTGCCCTGCGTTCCGGCGACATAGCCGGGGGTTTCGGCAAAGCCAGAACGAGCGAGACCGGCAATTGTTTCGCCGGGGAACGCAGAAAATCCGGCTGCGGCGCCGCTGGCTCGATGTCCAGCGCCGTCGGCCAGGTCAGATGACGCCGCGGGCGTGCAGCTCGGCCACGACCTTTTCGGCCGCTTCCGCGGGCGACAGATCGATGGTCTTCAGCACCAGCTCGGCGTTCTCGGGCTCCTCGTAGGGAGAGGTCACGCCGGTGAAATGGGCGATCTCGCCCTTCACCGCCTTGGCGTAGAGGCCCTTGGGATCGCGCTTCATGCAGTCCTCGATCGGGGTGTCGACGAACACCTCGATGAACTCGCCTTCGGGCAGCAGTTCGCGCAGCATCCGCCGCTCGGCGCGGAACGGCGAGATGAAGGAGCACAGCACCACCAGACCCGCCTCGGTGAACAGCTTGGCCACCTCGCCCACGCGCCGGATGTTCTCCACCCGATCGGCGTCGGCGAAGCCGAGGTCCTTGTTCAGCCCGTGTCGGACGTTGTCGCCGTCGAGCAGGAAGGTGCGTACGCCGCGGTCGTAGAGCTGGCGCTCGACCAGGTTGGCGATGGTCGACTTGCCCGAGCCGGACAGGCCGGTGAACCACAGCACCGCCGGCTTGTGCCCGTTGAGGCGCTCGCGCTCGGCGCGGCTGACCAGGCCCGCATGCAGGTGGATGTTGCCCGCGCGGCGCAGGCCGAAGCTGATCATGCCCGCGCCCACCGTGGCGTTGGTGTAGCGGTCGATCAGGATGAAGGCGCCGGTCTCGCGGTTCTGGTCGTAGGGATCGAAGGCGATCGGGATCGTGGTCGAGAAGTTGCAGAAGCCGATCTCGTTCAGGGCGAGCGTGCGGCCGGCCAGGTGCTCCAGGGTATCGACGTCGACCTTGTGCTTCAGGGCCGAGACCTTGGTCGGCGCGTACTGGGTGCCGATCCGCATCAGGTAGTTGCGGCCGGGCAGCAGCGGCTCCTCCGCCATCCACAGCAGGTGGGCCGCGAACTGGTCGGCCACTTCGGGCCGGGACGTCGGCTCGACCAGGATATCGCCGCGCGCGATGTCGATCTCGTCCTTGAGCGTCAGGGTGACGGCGTCGCCAGCCTTGGCCTCGGGAAGGTCGCCATCATAGGTGACGATCCGATCGATCGTGGACTCCCTGCCCGAGGCGGCCACCACGACCTTGTCGCCCGGCCGGATTCGGCCGGTGGCGACGGTGCCCGAGAATCCCCGGAAGTCGAGGTTCGGCCGGTTCACCCACTGGACTGGAAAGCGGAAGGGCTTGCCCACGAGGTCGGAGTCGACGTCGATCTGCTCCAGGTGCTCGAGCAGGATCGGCCCGGCGTACCAGGGCATCTTCTCCGAGCGCGAGGTGACGTTGTCGCCGTAGCGGGCCGACATCGGGATCGGCGTCAGGGTCTTGAAGCCCAGCGTCTCCGCGAAGCCGCGGTAGTCGGCGACGATGCGGTCGAAGACGTCCTCGTCGTAGCCCATCAGGTCGATCTTGTTCACCGCCAGCACCACGTGCCGGATGCCCAGGAGCGAGCAGATGTAGCTGTGCCGCTTGGTCTGGGTGAGCACGCCCTTGCGGGCGTCGATCAGGATGATGGCCAGGTCGCAGTTCGACGCGCCGGTGGCCATGTTGCGGGTGTACTGCTCGTGGCCCGGCGTGTCGGCGACGATGAACGACCGCTTCTCGGTGGTGAAGAAGCGATAGGCCACGTCGATGGTGATGCCTTGCTGGCGCTCGGCCTCCAGGCCGTCGACGAGCAGCGCGAAATCGATCTCCTCGCCGGTGGTGCCGTGCTTCTTGGAGTCGCGCTCCAGGGTGGCGAGGGTGTCCTCGAAGATCAGCTTGGTGTCGTAGAGCAGCCGCCCGATCAGGGTCGACTTGCCGTCGTCGACCGAGCCGCAGGTGAGGAAGCGCAGCAGGCTCTTGTTGCCCAGGGCCGGATTCCGCTCGAGGGTGGAGACGGAGTCGGCCATCAGAAATACCCCTCGCGCTTCTTCTTCTCCATGGAGGCGGCCTCGTCGGTGTCGATCAGGCGGCCCTGGCGTTCCGAGGTGGTGGCGGCCAGCATCTCGTCGATGATGTCGTCGATGGTCGTCGCCTTGGACTCGACCGCAGCGCTCAGCGGATAGCATCCGAGGGAGCGGAAGCGCACCCAGCGGCTCTCCTCCGTCTCGCCCGGCAGCAGGGGCATGCGGTCGTCGTCGCGCATGATCAGCATGCCGTTCCGCTCGACCACCCGCCGCTCGGCGGCCAAGTATAGCGGCACGATCGGGAGGTTCTCGGCCTTGGTGTATTCCCAGATGTTGAGCTCGGTCCAGTTGGACAGGGGGAACACCCGGATGGTCTCGCCTTTGGCGATCTTGGTGTTGTAGAGGCGCCAGAGCTCAGGGCGCTGGTTGCGCGGGTCCCAGCTGTGGCCGGCCGAGCGGAACGAGAAGATCCGCTCCTTGGCCCGGCTCTTCTCCTCGTCGCGGCGGGCGCCGCCGAAGGCCGCATCGAAGCCGTAGAGGTCCAGCGCCTGCTTCAGCGCCTCGGTCTTCATCACCTGGGTGTGCAGCGAGGAGCCGGAGTCGATCGGGTTGATCCCGCGCTTCACGCCTTCCTCGTTGGTGTAGACGAGCAGCTTCACGCCATAGAGGTCAGCCACCATGTCGCGGTGGCGGATCATGTCCTGGAACTTCCAGGTCGTGTCGACGTGGAGCAGCGGGAACGGCGGCTTGGACGGATAGAAGGCCTTGGCCGCGAGGTGGAGCATCACCCCGGAATCCTTGCCGATCGAATAGAGCATCACCGGGTTCTCGAAGGCGGCGGCCACCTCGCGGATGATCTCGATGGACTCCGCCTCGAGGCGCCGCAGGTGTTCGGGCAAGCTGCCGCCCTTGTTCCGCGCGGGAGCTTTCGCCGCGACCGCTGCCGTCATTACGCTCTGCTCCACAACTGGTCGCCCGCGACGCCTTCTCGGAAAGCACAGGCCAACCGGAGGCGCCAGCCTGAGTTCTTGACGGAGGCTATAGAAAATCTAGGGAGCGGGCCCAGGCATGTCGCCCCAAGATATATCGGGGATTGAGTTCAACCTATTGCTTTTTATTTGATTTTTCGGCGTCCCGGCGCGCGGCCTTTTCAGCCACCTTCTCAGCTGGCGTCTTGGGAAGTTCGGCCCGGGTGATGCGGCCGTCGTGGTTTGAATCCAGCAGGTCGAAGCGGCGGCGCGCACTCTGCATCCACTCCGGGAGCGACACCTTGCCGTCGAAGTCGGTGTCGGAGGCGGCGACCGGCTCGGGCTCGGGCGTGACCCCGAACACCGCCGCTCCGGCCAGCAGGCCGGCCCTGGGACGCGTCACCTGGGCGTTGGCGTTGGCCTCGGTCTCCTCGCGCTGGCGATTGATATCCGTATTGCTGGAGGGCAGCGGCGGGATGTCGCGAGCCGTCAGGCGGGCGACCCGGGGCAGGATCTCGGGCGCCACGTCCTGCTCGTAGGCGCTGACCTCGGAGCCGTCGAGGACGCCGTCGTGGTTCTTGTCGAGCTGCCGGAAGAAGGCCTCGGCGTCGGCCTTGAACTCGTCCCAGCCGAGTGCGCCGTCGTGGTTGGCGTCGACCCGAGCGAACCATCGATCGATCGGATAGGCGTCAGCCTCGCCGCCGCGGAAAGGCTCGCCCATTGGGCTGATGAAGACGTTGATCCTGCCGCGGACGGGCGCCTCGTCGCCCGGCGGCGAGGCGCAGGCCGAAAGCGCCCCGCAGGCCGCCAGAGCGATCGCCAGCTTCCTGATCATCCGCCGTTCCGTCCCGAGAGAGTCGACCTTCGCCATGGTCTGGAAGGATTGCGGCCGCGCCGTGGCTGCTGCAAGCCCGTTGAATCTAAGCGGAGTACTGCCCCAGCGCGTTGTCGCCGACGAAGGGGTTGGAGCGCCGTTCCTCGCCGAAGCTCGACATCTGGCCGTGACCGGGCACGAAACGGACGTCGTCTCCCAGGGGCCACAGCTTCTGGGTGATGGAGTCGAGCAGTTGCTGGTGATTTCCGCGCGGCAGGTCGGTTCGGCCGATCGAGCCGCGGAACAGGACGTCCCCGACCTGGGCGAAGCGCGCCTCGCGATGGAACAGGATCACGTGGCCGGGCGTGTGGCCGGGGCAATGGATCACTTCGAAGCGGGTCTCGCCCAGCTCGACCACGTCGCCATCGTGCAGCCAGCGATCGGGCGTGAAGCCGCGCGCCCCGCTCATGCCCCAGTCCGGGGCGGTGGCCTCGATCCCATCGATCCAGAAGGCGTCGTCCGGATGAGGCCCCTCGATCGGAAGGCCCGTCCGGTCCCGGATCTCGGCGGCCCCGCCGCAATGGTCCGTGTGACCGTGCGTGACCCAGATCTTCTCGAGTTCGAGGCCGCGGCTCTCCACCAGCTTGAGCAGGCCCTCGGGCTCGCCCCCCGGATCGATGATCGCCGCCTTCCTGGTCCTGGCGCACCAGACCAGGGTGCAGTTCTGCTGGAAGGGCGTGACCGGAACGACCAGGACGCCGATCGGCGGTTGGGCAGGCGAGGGGGCGTCCAAGGTCACTCCAATGGCAAGGGCGGCCGTCCCGTAAGAATAGGAACGGCGCCGGGATTCACAAAACCGGCAGGACGTTGCGCCGCGACGCCGGATCGTCGGCAGCGATTGCCGGACTCCTCGCGCCCCGTTAGCGTGCCTGATCTTGGGGTGAGCGCTGGGGGAACAGATGGCAGGCGTAGCAGGGATTTTCCGACGCAAGTCGGTGGAGCAGATCCACGCTGAGCACGAGCAAGGCGAGCTCAAGCGCTCCCTGGGCGCCCTGAACCTGGTGCTGCTGGGCATCGGTTGCATCATCGGCACCGGCATCTTCGTCCTGACCGGCCGGGCGGCGGCCCAGTTCGCCGGTCCGGCGATCATGATCTCCTTCGTCATCACCGGCCTGCTCTGCGCCTTCGTGGCGCTCTGCTACGCCGAGCTGGCCTC
>CAZTMF010000115.1:0-8344 GCA_964614675.1 uncultured Caulobacteraceae bacterium
GACAGGTTGACGCTGACGGTCAGCTCGCCGGCGGCGCGGTGGCGCTTGCGCCATTCGGCGAGCTGGCGGGCCGACTGCTCGATCATGTGCTGGCCGATCTCGAGCAGGAGGCCCATGTCGTTGGCCATGGGCAGGAACTCGTCCGGCATGATCAGGCCCCGGCGCGGGTGGCGCCAGCGGACCAGGGCTTCGAACCCCGAGATCGCGCCGTTCGACAGGCGCACGATCGGCTGGAAGTAGGGGCAGATCTCGCCGCGGTTCAGCGCGCCCCGGAGGTCGCTTTCCAGGGCCAGGCGGGTCAGGCCGTCGCTCTCCAGGCCCGAGCCATAGGCGGCGGCGCCGCCGCGGCCGCCGGTCTTGGCGGCCTCCACGGCCAGCTCGGCCCGGCGCAGCAGCTCGGCCGCTTCCGGCGCCTCGGCGCCGCCTCGGGCAGACACGGCCCCGATGGAGAGGGTGGGGTAGATATCGAAGCTTGCGACCCTCAGCGGGCGCTCCAGGGCCGCGCGCAGGCGCTCGGCTGGATCCAGCACCTCGGAGGAGACCATCACCGCGAACTCGTCCTCGCCGACACGGGCCGCCAGGGCGTTGCGCGGGAAGGCGGCGGACAGGCGCGAGCCCAGGGCAGCCAGCACGAGGTCGGCGCGCTCGTGGCCAAGGGCCTCGTTCAGACGCCGCAGCCGGTCGAGGTCGGCGACCACCAGGAAATGGTCGCCGTCCGCCTGCAGCCGCTCCCGGGCCAGGGCGACGAAGGTCCTGCGATCGTAGAGCCCGGTCAGGGTGTCGCGCTCGGAGGCGGCGAAGCGGCTTTCCGGTACACAGACGCCGGCGGCGCGGAGGCCGCCTTCCTCAAGCCAGACGCCGCGCCAGACGCAGGTCTCGAAGGTCCCCATGCGAAGTCGGGCGGACAGCGAAACGCCGGGCGGCTGGGTCAGCAGGAACTCCTGCACGGCCTCGCGGTCCTGGGGCAGGGCCAGGGCGATCAGGGCGGCCGAGGAGCATTCCGGGGCCAGGGGACCGAGGCCCAGGGCGCGGGTGGCCCCCAGAAAGGTCATGCGATCGCGCTCGGGCTCCCAGACCCACAACACGGCGTCCGCGGCTCCCAGCGACTCCAGCGCGGCGGTGGTGTCCCAGACAAAGCGTTCGGCTGGCCTCTGCGCCATCTAGGACCGCTCTATCTCCGCCCAACGACGCGCCGGCGGCGCGCCTCGTCAGCTTCTGGGCAGGATGTCGCCCGCAAGCATTCCGAAGAGCAGATGATCTCGCCAGACGCCGTTAATTTTCAAATAAGCACGGGCTTCGCCTTCGAGCCTGAAGCCCGCCCGGAGCAGAAGTTCCCGCGAAGGCGTGTTTTCCGGGATGCACGCGGCCTCGAGCCGGTGCAGTCCCAGGCGCTGGAATGCGAAGGGTGCGATCGCTTTCACTGCCGCCAGCATGTGGCCCTTGCGCACGTGCGGCAGGCCGATCCAGTAGCCGACCGAGGCCATCTGGGCGACGCCGCGGCGCACGTTCGACAGGGTGATGCCGCCGACCAGCGCCTCGTCCTCGGACCGGAAGATGAACAGCGGATAGGCTTGGTCGAGGTCGATGTCCCGCGAATAGGCCGCCAGGCGCCGGCGGAAGGCCGACTTGGTCAGATCGTCCGAAGGCCAGGTCGGCTCCCAGGGCTGCAGGAACTCGCGCGAACGCATGCGGAGCTCCGACCAGGCGGCATGGTCCGTGATACGGGGCGGACGCAGTTTCACGCCGTCGCCCGCGAGCGAAAGGCCGCGGTCGGGTCCTCTCCAATCGAGTACGGCCATGCGTGCTCAGACCTTATGCCGCCCGGCCGGATCGGGCGGCTTGTGGAGCATAACATGAACGGCGGCGCCGGAAGTTCTCAGTCGAACAGCACTCTTTGAAATCGCTCGGCGGCCGCCATAGCCCGCTGCGGTCCCAGCACCGCGCCGACACAGGCTGTCTGGGCCATGAACGACGCGCCCAGGGCCTGGACGTCCGAGGCAGACACCGATTCGACGCCTTCGGCGATTTCCTGCGCAGAGAACAGCTTGCCAAACAGCAACATTTGGCCGGCGGCCTGCTCGGCCCGGACCATGGGGGACTCGCGCGCCATGAGCAGGCGCGCCTTCAGCTGGGCCTTGGCGCGGCAGAGCTCGTCGTCCGAGACACTGTCGATGGCGCCTTTGATCTGCTGGGCAGCGACCTCGGCCAGGGGCGCGGCGCTTTCGGCGGCGGCGCCGGCGTAGACGCCGATCATGCCGATGTCGGCGTAGGACTCCGCCCATGCATCGATGGAATAGGCGAGGCCCCGCTTCTCGCGGGCTTCCTGGAACAGGCGAGAGGACATGCCGCCGCCGAGGACCTCGGCGAACACGCGCGCCACATAGTAATGCTCGTGCCGGGCGCCTGGGCCGGGCAGCAGGAACACCAGATGCGCCTGCTCCAGCCGCCTCTTGGCGGGCCTGAGACCGCCGACGAAACGGCCGGGCTCGGGCTCAGGCAGGGCGGAACCCGCCGCCTCGCCGAACCAGGCCTCCGCCAGCGACAGCAGCTCGTCCTCATCCACTGCTCCCGAGGCGCTGACCACGATCCGGTCCGGCGAATAGAGACCGGCGCGCCAGGCCTCGAGGGTCTGGGACGTCGCCGTCTCGACCGTGGAGACTTCGCCCAGGATCGGCCGGCCGAGCGGCTGGCCGGAGAAGGCCGCGCGCTGGGCCAGCTCGAAAACGTGGTCGTCGGGCGTGTCGTCGGACTCGGCGATCTCCTGGCCGACCACCTGTTTCTCCCGCTCGAGCTCGGCGGCGTCGAGCGCCGGGCGCAGGATCAGATCCGAACAGGTGCGCATCCCGAGCTCCAGCGCCCCGTGCAGGGCGCGGATCTGGAAGCTGGTGCGCTCATAGCCGGTGGCGGCGTTGATCTGGCCGCCGACGCGTTCGACCGCCTCGACGATCTCCTGCGCCGAACGGCCGCCGGCGCCCTTGAACACCATGTGCTCCAGGAGGTGCGACCAACCCGAGCGCTCGGCCGGCTCCAGGCGCGCGCCGCGGCCGACGGCCACCGAAAGGGCGAAGCTCTCGAGCCCGGGCATGGGCTCGCAGATCACCGAGACTCCATTGGCCAGACGATGGACGCTGGGAACGGCGCCGGCCATCAGACGCCCATCACCTCGCGCACCACCGACTTCACCGCCTCCAGGTCGGCCGGCAGGCGCTGGATTCGCTCGCGCTTCTTCTTCAGGGCTTGAACCTGGAGCGGCAGGACAGGATCCGCGCCGGTGATCGCCTTGACCGTTTCGGGGAACTTGGCTGCGTGGGCGGTGGACAAGACCACAAGCGGAGTCTCCGGCGCCGCGGGGCCTATGCGGCGCGCGGCGGCGACGCCCACGGCGGTGTGCGGGTCAATCAGCTCGCCGGTCTGCTGAAGGGTCGAAAGCATGGTGCGGGCGGTCTCGGCCTCGTCGACGCCGGCGCCGCGGAACAGGCCCTTGATCATGCCCATGGCCGAGGGCGGCACGTCGATGACGCCCGTGTCGGCGAAGGCCCGCATGGCCCGTGCGGTGTCGACACCCTCGTGTCGGACGCCCTCGAAATAGAGCCGTTCGAAGTTGGAGGCCGCGGCGATGTCCATGGCCGGGCTCTGGGTGGCGACCACGGGCGAGCGGGCGTAGCGGCCGGTCTCGACCATCCGGCTCATGATGTCGTTGGCGTTGGTGGCAACGATGATCCGCTCGATCGGCAAGCCCATGCGGTGGGCGACATAGCCGGCGAAGGCGTCGCCGAAATTGCCGGTCGGCACGGCGTAGGACACCTTCCGGCCCGGCGCGCCCAGCGCCACGCCCGAGGTGAAGTAATAGACCGTCTGACCGACGATCCGGGACCAGTTGATCGAATTGACCCCCGAGAGGCCCGCGTTGTGCAGGCTCTGGTCCTGGAACAGCGACTTCACGATCGCCTGGCAGTCGTCGAACACGCCGTCGATGGCGAGGACGTGGACGTTTTCCTCCTCGGGGGTGGTGATGAAGAGCCGCTGCACCTCCGAGATCCGGCCGTGCGGATAGAGCACCACCAGGCGGATGTTCGAACGCCCGCGGAAGGCTTCCACGGCCGCTCCGCCGGTGTCTCCGGAGGTCGCCACCAGGATGGTCGCCGTGCGGCCGCGCAGGCCCAGGGCATGGTCGTAGAGACGCGCCAGGAGCTGCATCGCCACGTCCTTGAACGCCAGGGTCGGGCCATGGAACAGCTCGAGCAGCCACAGGCCCCGTTCCAGCTGCTTCAGGGGCGCGATGGCGGCGTGGGTGAAGGAGGCGTAGGCGTCCTCCGCCATCTGGCGCAGGGTGGCCTTGTCGATCTCGTCGCCGGCGAAGCGGCCGAGCACGTCGGCGGCGACGGCCGCATAGTCCATGCGCGCATAGGCCTTGAGCTCGACCGGGGTCAGCTCGGGCCAGGTTTCGGGGACATAGAGGCCGCCGTCCGGCGCCAGGCCCTCCAGGACGACGTCCAGGAAGCCGGCGGCCGGCGCGCCGCCCCGCGTGGAGATGTAGCGCATCGGCTAGGGAGCTCTAGGTTCGCTTGCGGAAGAGCATGGCGAGATAGACGCCGGCCAGGGCGGCGGCAAGCCCGAACCAAGTGATGGCGTAGCCGAGGTTGTTGGGGAAGTGGAGCGGCAGGGGCGTGGATCTGGGCTCGCCGCTCGGCGGCAAAGGGCTCTCCAGTATCAGGAACAGGGGCGCGGGATCGGCCGCGTGCAGCTGGCGGGCCATGGCGGGCACGTCGCGCCAGTACCACTGGTTCTGGGCGGGATGGTTCTGGGGCGTCACGAAGGACCGACCGCCGCCGCTTTGCAGGACGCCGACCACGGGCGCCGACACCGGCAGGCCCGGGATGTCGCGCGGCGCCTGATCTCCCAACTGGGCCACGAAGCCACGGTCGACCAGGATCGAGCCATAGCCGACGCCTGCGGGCAGTGGGCAAGCGGTCACCAACCGATAACCGGCCACACCGCCTTCCATGACTGAGAAGATGCGAACCACGGGCCGCGTCTCGACATCCGGGCAGGCGATGGCGACGCGGGTATAGGTGACATCGCCGCCGGCCTTCAGCCGCTGAAGCACAGGGCCGATCGGGCGCGCCGACGCCGTTTCAAGTGCAGCAATCTGTTGTCTCAGTAAGTTGAAGTGCTTCAGCCGCTGCACCTGCCAGACCCCGAGCCCCATGAGGATCGCGAGGGCGACCAGGACAGCGAGGGTGAGGCCGATGGGGAAACGCCGTCCGCCGGTGACGGCGGGGCTACTCACGGCGCGCCTCGGAGGCCTTGTTGCGGAACTGCAGGGCGAACAGGATCGCCTTGAAGGGGCGCAGCATCACCAGGCACAAGACCACGGCGATCGGCGGCCAAATCAGCAGCTCCAGCCAGATCGGCGGCCGGAACGCGACATAGGTGAAGAGAAGTCCGAAGCAGGCCAGAAAGCCGCCGATCAGGATCACGAAGACGGCAGGTCCGTCGCCGGTGTCGGCGCTCCGGAGGTCCGCCCCGCAGGCCTCGCAGCGGGGCGTGATGCGGAGGAACCCCTCGAACAAAGGGCCCTCTCCGCAATTGGGGCAGCGGCAAGCGAGCCCCGCCGTCAGCGGGTTCACGCTCGCCATGTCGCTACCTTCCGAAGATCACGTAGATGAACGAGAACAGGAACAGCCAGACCACGTCCACGAAGTGCCAGTACCAGGCGGCCGCCTCGAAGCCGAAGTGGCGCTGCGGCGTGAAGCCGCCGCCGAGCAGGCGCAGCAGGCAGACCAGCAGGAAGATGGTCCCGATGATGACGTGGAAGCCGTGGAAGCCCGTCGCCATGAAGAAGGACGAGCCATAGAGCTGCCCGCCCACGGATTCGGGGTTGAAGAACAGGTGCTCGGACAGGATGTGGTGGTACTCGTAGGCCTGGATCGAGGTGAACATCACCCCCAGGATCACGGTCAGGATCAGGCCGATCTTGGTCGACTGGCGGTCGCCGTGCTGCAGGGCGTGGTGGGCCCAGGTGACGGTGCAGCCGGAGAGCAGCAGGGTCAGGGTGTTGACCAGCGGAAGGCGCCAGGCCTCCACCGCTTCGACGCCCTTCGGCGGGAAGGTCTGCCAGGCCTTGGCGACTTCCTCCACCGGCGAGTGCGTGCGCACGTGGTGGAACAGCGCCATCTCGAAGAAGATCCAGAACCAGGCGACGAAGAACATCACCTCCGAGGCGATGAACATGATCATGCCGTAGCGCAGGCCGATCGAGACGACGGGGGTGTGGTCGCCCTGGTTGGCTTCCTTCACCACGTCCGACCACCAGCCGATCATGGTGTAGATCACGCCCGCGAAGCCGGCCGCCATCACCCACCAGGTGTGCTTGGGCAGGCCGAAGACGCCCTTCATCCAGATCACCGCGCCCACGGCCAGGACCAGGGCGGCGATGGAGCCGACCAGCGGCCAGGGGCTGGGGTTCACCAGATGGTAGTCGTGCTTTACGCCTTCGTGGGCCATGTCGGCGGCGCCTCCGTCAGAATGTTCGCGGCCGAGTGCGAATCCCCGTCGAGCACGGGCCGCGGGCCGCCCTGCCTATAGCCTCGCAAAAGCCGCCGCGCCAAGGCCTGATGACGGAATTGCGGCCCAAGGCAAAGGTTTGATCACAGGCAGAGGTCGCTCAGTCGAAGACGTGGCCGCCCAACCGCACGATGGTGATCACGAAGATCAGCACCACGAAGGCGGCTAGCACCCCGCCCAGCATGAGGTTTCGCATCCGTCGCGCCCGGGCGGCCTCGGGGCTCTCGTTGAATGGCGGGTGGCTCACAGCAGGGCCCTCAGCGGTGCGATGGCGAACAGGCGTTCGGCCAGGAGCGAGGCGAACAGGGCGAAGAGGTAGAGAATCGAGAAGGCGAACAGGTTGCGGGCCGGCCGAGCGTCGGGCTTGACGTCATAGAGGCCCTGCATGCGCGGATCGGCGTCGTCGCCCACCCGGCTCAAGGCCACCCGCGCGGCCAGCAGCAGGAAGAGCGCGCCGCCCGCGGCGGAGACAACGAGGTAGAGCGGCCCGCCCAGGCCCGTGAGCGAGGGCAGCAGGGCCACCGGCACGAAGACCAGGCTGTAGAACAGGATCTGGCGGCGGGTGGAGGCCGCGCCCTTGGCCACGGGCATCATCGGCACGCCGGCCTTGGCGTAGTCGCCGGAGGTGTAGAGCGCCAGCGCCCAGGAGTGGGGCGGGGTCCACAGGAAGATGATCAGGAACAGCAGCCATGCGTTCAGCGGGACCTGGCCCGAGGCCGCGGCCCAGCCGATCACCGGCGGCAGTGCGCCGGCCGCTCCGCCGATCACGATGTTCTGCGGCGTGAAGCGCTTCAGCAGCATGGTGTAGACCACCGCATAGAAGACGATGGTGAAGGCGAGCAGCCCCGCGGCCAGCCAGTTCAGCGCCATGCCCATCAGGGCGACGGACAGCAGCGAGAGCACGATGCCGGTGGCCAGGGCGTCGGCGGCTTGCACGCGTCCCGCCGGCACCGGCCTGGCGCGGGTTCGGCGCATCAGCCGGTCGATGTCGGCGTCGTACCACATGTTGAGGGCGCCCGAGGCGCCCGCGCCCACCGCGATGGCCAGGACCGCCACCGCGGCCAGCACGGGGTTGATCGGCTTGCCCGCGCAGAGCAGGCCGGTGAGGGCGGTGAACACCACCAGCGACATCACCCGCGGCTTCAGCAGCACCACATAGTCGCTCCAGCGTGCGACGCGCTCGGAGGCTTCGTCTGGCGGTGCGGTCTCGGAGGCGGCGGTTGCGTCGGTCATCTGGGAGGACATTGCGGTGGCTACATAAGCTCAGCGCCGGCCCGCGTCATCCGCCGGCCGGCGCTGCAAGTCGATTGGACGCGGGAACCGGGCCCGCGGCGTCATCAGTGGCTGTCGGCGTGGATCACCGGCAGCTCGTTGAACTGGTGGAACGGCGGGGGCGAGGACAGGGTCCATTCCAGCGTGGTGGCGCCTTCGCCCCACGGGTTGGCCACCGCCTTGCGCCGCGCGATCGCCGCCTCGGCCAGCATGATCAGGAAGACCACGATGCCGAGCAGGGTGATGGCGTAGCCGATCGAGGAGACCTTGTTCCAGAAGGAGAACGCCGTCGGGTAGTCGATGTAGCGGCGGGGCATCCCCTGCAGGCCGAGGAAGTGCTGCGGGAAGAAGACGATGTTCACGCCGATGAAGGTGATCCAGAAGTGCAGCGCGCCCAGCCACTCGCGGTACTTCACGCCCCACATCTTCTCGAACCAGTAGTAGAAGCCCGCGAAGATGGCGAACACGGCGCCGAGGCTCAGCACGTAGTGGAAGTGGGCCACCA
>CAZTMF010000116.1:0-8323 GCA_964614675.1 uncultured Caulobacteraceae bacterium
GACGACGTCGATCCGGACAAGGGGCCCTTCCACTACGTGCCGGGCTCGCACCGGGCCACCAGGAAACGCTTGGCCTGGGAGTACGCTCAGAGCCTGAAGGCCCGCGCCAGCCCCGACGAGCACGTCTCCGCCGGCTCGTTCCGCGCCGGGCCCGAGGACCTCGAGGCCATGGGTCTGCCGGAGCCGGTGGCGGTGACCGTCCCCGCCAACACCCTCGTGCTGGCCGACACCGTGGGTTTCCACTGCCGCGGCGAAGCGCAGGACGGCCGGCCGCGCCGCGCGATCTACGTCTATATGCGGACCAACCCGTTCAACCCGGTGCTGGGTTTCCGCTCGGAAGCCTGGCGGAAGCTCGAGCTCTGGGTGTTCAAGCGCTGGAGCCGCCGAGGCTAGGCCGCCGCCAGCCCCTCTGCCGCGTCCTTGAGGGCGGCGATGGTGCGGCGCTCGATGTCGTCAGAAAAGCGCGGGGAGGGCATGGCGATCGAGATGCTGTGGTCGTCGTCCACGGCCACGGCGACGCCGTTCACCCCGATCGAATGCTCCTCCACCGAGACGGCGTAGCCCCGGGCCCGGCACTGGGCGACCTCGCGGCGCAGGGCCGCCTCCTCGAAGATGGTGCGCTCGGTGAAGCGCGTGCGCTGGGCCTCGCGGAAATAGGCGTCGAGCTCAGGCGGCGAGAGGCGGGCCAAGAGGGCCTTGCCCCCGGCGAAGCTGTGCAGCGGAATCCTTTGGCCCTTCTGGGGCGTGAACCTGAGGTCGTGGGTCGAAAGCTCGACCTCCAGCACCTCGATCTCGTGGCCGCGGCGGACGAACAGGCAGGCCGTCTCGCCGGTCGATCCGACGAGCGCGCGCAGGAAGGGGCGGGCCCGGTCGATCAGGGGCGCACGGGCGCCCGAGGCCAGGCGCGCCAGGGCGGGGCCGGCCGAATAGGTGCGGTCGGACGCCTGGGCCAGCCACTCGCGGTCGACCAGGGTGGCCAGCAGGTACGACAGGCTGCTCTCCGGCACCCCCGTCGCGCGGGAGATCCCCCGTGCGTTCACCGGCCCGTGCAGGGCCACGTGCTCGACGATGTCCATCGCGCGCGCAGCCGATTTGACTGCGGAGCCATTCTGTGTTTTCATAATCACGAAATTTCAGGTACGTGAAAAATGTCTGGCCGTCAACAGCTGCGCTCCAACGACATCCCCGGCACCATCGTCTTCACCGGCGAGCTCGCCCGCAAGGGATTCGGCCTGAACCAATTCTGCATGTCCCTGATGAAGCCGGAGAACCGCGTCCGCTTCAAAGCAGACGAACGCGCCTACCTCAACGCCTGGTCGCTCGACGAGGCCCAGAAGGACGCCGTGGTGGCGCGCGACTATGCGCGGATGCTGGAGCTCGGCGGCAATATCTTCTTCGTGCTGAAGCTCGCCGCCACCGACGGCAAAAGCACTCAATCGGTTGCGGCTTCGCTCGCGGGTCAGTCGGTCGAGGACTATGCTGAAATGATGCGCGCGGGCGGCAGAAGGCCCGCCGCGCTCGCCGCCTAGGGGCCGATGGCCAGGATCACCGCGGGAATCGCCACCAGCCACGTGCCGGCCATCGGCGCGGCGCTCGACAATGGCCGCGCCCAGGAGCCGGCGTGGAAGCCGGTGTTCGAGGGCTATGAGTGGGCCAAGGCCTGGCTCGCCGACAACCGGCCCGACGTCGTCATCCTGGTCTACAACGACCACGCCTCGAACTTCTCGATGGAGGTGGTGCCCACCTTCGCCATCGGCTGCGCCGAGAGCTTCCAGCCGGCCGACGAGGGCTGGGGCCCCCGGCCGGTGCCGACCGTGATGGGCCACCAGCCCCTGGCCTGGCACATCACCGAAAGCCTGATCCAGGAGGAGTTCGACCTCACCATCGTCAACCGCCTGGACGTCGACCACGGCCTGACCGTGCCGCTCAGCCTGATGTTCGGCCAGCCCGAGGCCTGGCCGGTCAAGGTGATCCCCCTGGCGGTGAACGTGATCCAGTACCCGCCGCCCTCCGGTGAGCGCTGCTACAAGCTGGGCGAAGCGATCGCGCGCGCGGTGGAGAGCTTCCCCGAGGACCTGAAGGTCCAGGTCTGGGGCACGGGCGGCATGAGCCACCAGCTGACCGGCGAGCGGGCCGGCCACATCAACCAGGACTTCGATATCGGCTTCCTGGACAAGCTGACCCAAGACCCCGAAGCCCTCCGCCGCATCGGCCACAAGGAATTCATCGTCGAGGCCGGCTCGGAGGGCGTCGAGCTGATCATGTGGCTGGTGATGCGCGGCGCCCTGGGCCGGAGGGCGCGCGAACTCCACCGCTTCTACCACGTGCCCGCCTCCAATACGGCCGTCGGTCACATGGTGCTCGAGCCCGCCTGACCTCACTCCTCGGTTGATCCCGGCCTCGCCGGGGCGTCATGGTCCCCTTGGGCGACGATCAAGGGGAGACCGGGAAGATGCGGATACCGCTCGTGGCCCTCGCGGCCCTCTGCGCGAGCCAGGCGATGGCCGCGCCGGCCTATAAGCCTGCGGGCGCCGTGCCCCTCGGCGATCCGCCGTTCTGGGACTACACCGTGGTCGATGCGGCCACGGGCCGGGTCTATGTCTCGCACGCCAACAGGCTGGCGGTGATCGACGGACGCGCCGGCAAGCTGATCGGCAATGTCGAAGGGATCCCGGGCGGCGCCCACGGGACGGCCATCTCGGCCGCCACCGGCCAGGGCTTCACCGACGACGGACGCAATGGCCTGGCCATCGCCTTCGACCTCGAGAGCCTGAAGGTCACCAAACAGATCAAGGCCGAGGAAGACGCCGACGGCATCGCCTTCGACCGCGGCACGGGCCATGTGTTCGTGATCGAGGGGGACTCCAAGAAGATCACCGTGATCGACCCCAAGACCGATGCGCCGGTGGCTGCCATCGATGTCGGCGAGGGCCTGGAGTACGGCGCAGGCGCCGAGGGCAAGGTGTTCGTGGCCGGGGTCGAGAAGAGGATGCTGATCCAGATCGATCCCCACGCCAACGCCGTGACCGCCCGCTGGCCGATCCCCGACTGCGAGCGGCCGCACGGCCTGGCCGTCGACGGCAGGAGCCACCGCGCCTTCGTGGGCTGCGTGAACTCCAGGATGATGGTGGTCGACACCCGGAGCGGGAAGGTCGTCGCCGATCTCGCCATCGGCCGCGGCAACGACTCGGTGGCCTTCGACGCCAGCCGCCGCCGCGTGTTCAGCTCCAACGGCCGCGACGGCACGGTCAGCGTCTACCAGCAGGTCTCGCCGGACAAATACCAGGCCCTGGAGGACATCAAGACGGTGGTCAGCGGCCGGACAATGGACGTGGATCCGGTCACGGGCCGCCTGTTCGTGCCGGTCGCCGATCCCGACCCCGCTCCGCCGGCCCCCGGCCAGCGCCCGAAGATGATCCCGGGCACCGCGCGGGTCCTGATGTTCGATCCGGTCAGCTGAACCCCTCTCCCCTCAGGGGGAGGGGCAGGGGTGGGGGTCCGCGCCGAGCTTTCAGCCTCGTGCCGCGGATCGGCTTTCGAGGCGGATGGGGTCTTTGGACCCCCTCCCTCGATCCCCCCCTGGGGGGGAGGGAAGCTACGCGGCCGCCACCACCGGCCGCCTCAGCTTCTTGCTCAGCAGGACCAGCACCACCATCACGACCACGATCATTCCCGTTGCGGCGAAGCGCCCGAAGTTGAGGCCGCCCATGGCCACCAGCTTGGTCAGGGTGTCGCCGAGCGTGGCGCCGAGGGGCCGGGTCAGGACATAGGCCGCCCAGAACAGCGTCGCCTGCGGCGCCTTGCTCAGCGCCTCGTGCGCCAGGCTGCGTGGCTGGGACTCGGTCATCCGGACTTGCCCTCCACGGCGATCCCGGCAAGACCTCGCCCATGCCGCCCCCGACTGCAATCGCGAACCCGCCAAGGCTCCTGATGGTTGCGCTCGTGCTGGCGCCGGGCCTGGCCCTGGCGGGGCCGCCCTATCTGACCGACGATCCGGAGCCCACCGACACCGGTCGCTGGGAGGTCTACGCCTACGCCGGCGGCGCCAAGGCCCCGGGCGGCCTGGACGGCGAGACCGGCCTCGACCTCAACTACGGCGCGGCCAAGGACGTGCAGCTGAGCATGACCCTGCCGGTGGGCTATTCGGCCAAGGGCTATGCGCTGGACGGGTTGAAGGCCGGCGGCGGGGTGATCGAGCTGGCGGCCAAGGTCAGGCTGCTGCACCAGGCTGAGGGCGGCGGCGGGCTCATGCCCGATCTGGCGGTCTTCCCCCGCCTGTTCGTTCCGACCGATCCCGCCTTCGGGCCGGCCCGCATCAACCTCTTCCTGCCGGTCTGGATCGAGAAGGATTTCGGCAAATGGTCTGTGTTCGGAGGTGGCGGTTATGACATCAACCCCCCGCCCGAGGGGCGTAACTTCTGGCAGGGCGGGATCGCCGTGAGCCGCGCGTTCGGCGAGCGCGCCTCTCTGGGGGCGGAGCTCTTGCGCCAGGGCGCCGACGCGCCGGGCGGCGCCGGGACCACGACGGCCAATGTGGGCGCCACCTGGCGCTTCACCAGGCACTGGTCCCTGATCGGCTCGGCCGGGCCGACGTGGATAGACGGCGGCCAGCATGGCGGCGATTTCTACGTCGCGCTGAAGGCCGATTACTAAGGGAGCCGCTGGCATGGCCGATATCGTGGTGGCGCACGGCGCCTGGTCGGCGGGCTGGGCCTGGAAGAAGATGCGGCCCCTGATAGCCGCCCGGGGCCACGTGCTCTGGACCCCCACCTACACCGGCCTCGGCGAACGCTCGCACCTGGCGCGGCCGGAAGTGAACCTCTCCACCCACATCACCGACGTGGCCCAGGTGCTCGAGATGGAGGACCTGAGGGAGGTGGTCCTGATCGGCCACAGCTATGGCGGCATGGTCGCGACCGGCGTGGCCGACCGGGTGCCCGAGCGGTTGGAACGGCTGATCTATCTGGACGCCTTCGTCCCCGAGGACGGCCAGAGCCTGGCCATGCTGACCGGCCAGGATCCCGAGGCCTGGCGGGCGACGGCCGAGGACGGCTGGAAGGCGCAGCCGCGCCCCATGCCGCCCGACACGCCCCGGGCCGACCTCGCCTGGGCCATGCGCCGGCGGATGTCCCACCCGATCGAGTGCTTCCTGGAGCCGGTGCGCGTGACCGGCGCGGGGGCCCGCCTGCCGCGCGACTACATCTACGCCCTGAAGAAGGACGAGCGGGACAGCTTCGGCCGCTTCTATCGCCGCGCCAGGATGGAGCCCAGCTGGGCCGCCCACGAGATCGACGCCAGCCACAACCCCCACATCACCACGCCAGAGCTCCTGGCGGAGCTGCTGGACGGGATCATCCGAGGGTGACTCCCTCCATTGATCCGCTCATCCCGGCCTTCGCCGGGATGAGCGGTGTGGGGGCAGGGGAGGCGGAGTGAGGAGGCTCGGCCCCGCCTCCAATTGACTCCCACCCCAAAGGAGCAAAGCGTCGCTCCTGGGACGGTGGGAGAAGGCCGGATGGCGGATGTGCTCGTGGGAGAGGCCACCGGTCCCGTGCATGCAAAGAAGCGGCATGTGCTGGCGGCGGTCGCGGGCAACGCCCTCGAGTTCTACGATTTCATCACCTACTCGTTCTTCGCCATCCAGATCGGCCACGCCTTCTTCCCGTCCAAGGATCCCTTCGCCAGCCTGATGCTGTCCCTGGGGGCTTTCGGAGCCGGGTTCCTGACCCGGCCGCTGGGCGGTTTCATCCTGGGCGCCTATGCCGACCGGGTGGGCCGGCGGGCCTCGATGATGCTGAGCTATGTGATGATGGGCGCGGCCATCGCCGCCATGGCGCTGATCCCGCCCTATTCGATGATCGGCATCTGGGCGCCGATCCTGGCGCTCCTGGCGCGCATGATCCAGGGCTTCTCTCTGGGCGGGGAGGTGGGCTCCATCATGGCCTTCCTGACCGAGGCCGGGCCGCCGCGCCGGCGGGGTCTGATGGTGGCGTGGCAGGGCGCCAGCCAGGCCATCGCGGCGGTGACGGGCTCCAGCATCGGCCTGGTCCTGGCCGCGCTCATGCCGCCCCAGTTCCTCGACTCCTGGGGCTGGCGCATCGCCTTCCTGCTGGGCGCCCTGACCGTGCCCTTCGGCCTGATGCTGCGCCGGACCCTGCCCGAGACCCTGCACGCGCCCGAGCATGCGCCGCCGCCGGCCGCCCGCGCCGGGCGCGGAGGCAACGTCCGGCTGATCGTCCTGGGGGTGATGGTGCTGGGGGGCGGGACCATCTCGACCTACGTCCTCGACTACATGACCACCTTCGCCCAGCACACGCTGCACATGGCCTCCACCGTGGCCTTCGCCGCGACCCTGCTGCCCAATGCGGTCGCCTTCGCGGCGGTGCTGCTGGGCGGCTGGGTCTCCGACCAGGTGGGCCGCCGGCCGGTGATGATCTGGACCCAGGTGGTCTATGTGCTGCTCGCCCTGCCGGTGTTCCTGCTGATCGTCCATCAGCGCAGCGCCCTGACCCTGATCGGCGGAAGTTGCCTGCTGGCCTTCCTCTCGACCTTCGCCATGGGCGCCTTCTATCCGGCCTTCTCAGAGAGCCTGCCCAAGGCCATGCGCGGACGGGGCGTGGCGACCACCTACGCCTGCGCCATCGCCGTCTTCGGCGGCACCACCCAGCCGATGATCACCTGGCTGATCCACGCCACCGGCCGCCCGGAAGCGCCCGGCGTCTACCTGGCCGTGGCGCTCCTGATGGCCCTGGTCGGCATGACGCTGATCCTGGAGAGCGCCCCCGTCCGCGCCCCGCCCCTCGCGGCCGTCATGCCGGAAGCCGCCTAGCGGCTGTCCGGGACACGGCTTAGCTTGATCCCATGGCCACCCATCTCGTCTGCCTGACCTTCGATTTCGACAACGTCGCCCCCGCCGTGGCGCGGGGGATGACCACGCCGACCATGATGTCGCGCGGGCATTTCGGGGTGGTGGGGGCCGAGCGCATCCTGCAGCTCTTGAAGCAGCGCGGCATCCGCAGCACCTGGTTCATCCCCGGCCACACCATCGTCACCTATCCCGAGGCGTGCAAAGCCGTTCACGCGGCCGGCCACGAGATCGGCCACCACGGCTGGACCCACCGCCCGCCGGCCGGCCTGACCCTCCAGGAGGAGGACGAGGAGCTCGCCCGCGGCAACGAGACCATCCGCGAGCTCACCGGCCAGGTCGCGCGCGGCTACCGTTCGCCCAGCTGGGACTTCAGCCCCAACTCCGTCGATCTCCTGCTGCAGCATGGCTTCGCCTACGACTCCAGCCTGATGGGCCACGACCATCTGCCCTACCAGGTGCGCCAGGGCGACGAGGCGGCCCTGTGGGAGCCGGTGCGTTTCGGCGAGTCCACCTCCCTGGTGGAGATGCCGGTCAGCTGGTCGCTGGACGATTTCCCGGTGTTCGAGTTCTCGCGCACCCGCGCGGGCCTGCTGCCGGGCCTGGCCAACGCCGAGCTGGTGGGCCGCAACTGGTTCGCCGACTTCCACTACATGGCCCAGCACGAGGAGTGGGGCGTGCTCACCTACACCATGCACCCCCACGTGATCGGCCGCGGCCACCGGATGATGATGCTGGAGTCCCTGATCCAGACCCTGGTCGAGTCCGGCGCCAGGTTCGTCACGATGGAAGAGGCCGTGATGGCCTACCGCGAACGCTGGCCCAAGGGCCGCGAGGAGTTCGGGCGCTAGCGGCCAGGTCCCGCGGACGCCTCAGATCTCCACGGCCTCGGCGTAGATGATCCGCTCGCCTTTGGGATAGGCGGCTGCGGGAACCGCGATCACCGGCCCGATCAGGGGGGCCGGATGCCCGGCCTCGCCGGTGATGTGGGTCTCGCTCTCGGTGATCAGGACGCGGCGGCGGCCGCCGGCGGGGGTCGCCGGCAGGTAGAGCTGCTGGGTCCAGAGCAGGCCCGGCCCCAGGATGTTCTGCAGGCCGCCGAAGGTCGCGGCGGGGCCGAGCCGGGCGTTGGCGAAGGCCGACTCCATGCCCACGGGGACGGTGAAGTTGGATTCCAGGCGGGCGGGCTGGGCCGGGGGCAGGGCGGGCAGCTTTGCGCGCGCGGCCGGCAGCGCCAGGCCGCGGACGGGCGCCGTCCGTCCCCCGGGGGTGGGGAAGGTCTGGGTCTGGTCGGTCGGCGTGAGCTGGCCGTCGAGGTCGCGCCAGCCGAGGTCGGGATCGGCGCCCTGGTCTAGCACCTGGGTCTTGGCGGCGAAGGTCCCGGCGGCGGCGGAGTCGCCCGCCGCGTTCCCCGGCGCATAGCCATAGACCGCGATATTGGCGACCGTCGCGTTGGGC
>CAZTMF010000117.1:0-8224 GCA_964614675.1 uncultured Caulobacteraceae bacterium
CGATCCCGATTGTGCCGCTGCAGGTGGGCGTGCTGCAGTTCCCGGTGCCGAGCGCCGCCCGCTGCTACAAGCTCGGCCAGGCCCTGCGCACCGCCATCGAGAGCTATCCCGAGGACCTCAAGGTCGCCCTCGTCGCCACCGGCGGCCTGTCGCACCAGATCCAGGGCGAGCGCTGCGGCTTCAACAACCCGCCGTGGGACGAGGAACTGATCGAGCTCTACGAGAAGGACCCGGTCGCCCTGACGCGCATGACCCATGCCGACCACGCCCGCCTCGGCGGCATGGAGAGCTCGGAAGTGGTCATGTGGCTGATCGCCCGCGGCGCCCTGTCGTCGGTCGTGAAGCGCGTCCACAAGAGCTACTACCTGCCCTCGATGACGGCGATCGTCACCGCGATCTACGAGAACGAGGCCCAGCCCATGACTGTCGAGGAGGCCACGGCGGCCCGGGCCAAGGCCGACCATCAGCTGAAGGGCATCGAGAAGCTCGAGGGCACCTATCCCTTCGACCTGGACCGCAGCGTCGGCCACTACCGGCTGAACAAGTTCCTGCACGACCTGGTCATCCCCGAGCACCGGGCGATGGTGGTCAACGATCCCGAGCAGGCCTTCGCCAAGTACGACCTCTCCGAGGAGGAGCGCGACATGATCCGCCGCCGCGACTGGCGCGCGCTCATGCACTATGGCGCGATCTTCTTCGTGCTGGAGAAGTTCGCCGCGGTGGTCGGGGTCTCCAACCTGCACGTCTACGCCCACATGCGCGGCCAGACGCTGGAGGACTTCCAGAAGACCCGTAACCAGCAGGTCGTCTACGGCGTCGGCGGCAAGGAGACCCAGGCCAAGGTCGAGGCGAGCGCCTGATCGCGGCGGGGTCGAGGTGGCCTCCGCCAAGCTGTTCGAGCCCCTGAAGGTTGGCGAGCTGGAGCTCGCCAACCGGATCGTCATCGCCCCCATGTGCCAGTATTCGGCCGAGGCCGGGTGCATGACCGACTGGCACGTGATCCATCTCGGGAACCTGGCGCTGTCGGGGGCGGCGCTGCTGATGATCGAGGCCACGGGCGTGACGCCGGAAGGGCGCATCACCTACGCCGACGTCGGCCTCTATGACGACGCGACCGAGCTGGCCATGGGCCGGGTGCTGGACAGCGTCCGTCGCTGGTCCGACATGCCGATCGGGATCCAGCTCGCCCATGCCGGGCGCAAGGCCTCGACCGAAATCCCCTGGAAGGGCGGCGGCCAGATCGCGCCGGATCATCCGCACGGCTGGCGCACCGAAAGCGCCTCGGCGGTTCCATTCCTGGAGACCGAGCTGGCGCCGGTCGCACTCGACCGCGATGACCTGAAGCGGGTGCGTGACGCCTTCGCTGGCGCCGCCCGCCGGTCCGCGCGGCTGGGGCTCGACGCCGTCCAGATCCACGGCGCTCACGGCTATCTGCTGCACCAGTTCCTCTCGCCCCTGTCCAACCAAAGGGACGACGCCTACGGCGGCTCACTCGAGAACCGGATGCGCTTTCCGCTGGAGGTGTTCGACGCCGTGCGCGAGGCCTTCCCGGCGGGACGGCCGGTCAGCGTGCGGGTGTCTGGGACCGACTGGGCTCCCGGCGGCTGGGACATCGACCAGACCGTCGCCTTCGCCCAGGCCCTTGAGGCGAGGGGCTGCAGTGCGATCCACGTCTCCAGCGGCGGTCTCACGCCCGTCCAGCAGATACCGCTCGGGCCGAGCTACCAGGTCCCCCTGGCGAGGGCGGTGAAGCAGGCCGTGGGGATGCCCGTGATCGCTGTTGGGCTGATCACCGAGTTCGAACAGGCCGAGGCGATCCTAGGGACCGGCGACGCCGATCTCGTGGCCCTGGCCCGCGGCCTGCTCTACGACCCGCGCTGGCCCTGGCACGCCGCCGCCCACTTCGGGGCCCAGGTGAAGGCGCCGCCGCAATACATGAGGTCCCAGCCGCGGCAGTTCCCGAACCTGTTCGCGCCGATCAACCGCTGAAGCCTGGCGGCAGAACGCCCAGAGCCGGG
This sequence comes from uncultured Caulobacteraceae bacterium, assembly GCA_964614675.1. Lineage (GTDB taxonomy): Bacteria > Pseudomonadota > Alphaproteobacteria > Caulobacterales > Caulobacteraceae > JANWHQ01. Next base: position 2,019 of record CAZTMF010000117.1, read on the forward strand.
CGCCCGAATAGTTGATCGCCCAGGCGATAGACGCCCCGACGCAGAGCGCGAAGTAGTGGTTCGAGACCACCGGAGCCCTGGTCGCCACCAGCCCCACGAAAAGCAGGTAGTTCACCAGGTTGCCGGCGCCGTTGCAGGTCATGTAGCGCACCCACTGGCCGGGCAGGCCCCTGGCGGTCAGGCCCCTGAACACGAACAGCCCGTTCAGGACGAAGGTCGCCTGCATGGCCCAGAACAGCGAGATCAGCCGGGCCGCCGGGGCGTGCAGGCCCGAGCCCATGCTGGTGGTCAGGATGACAGCGTCCACGGCGAAGCCGACCAGGCTCACCGACAGGTGGCCGCCGATCAGAAGGCTCTCGCGTCGGCAGAAGCGGCTCAGGCGCATGGCCCCCGAGCGCGCCGCTACGGCATTCGTTCCAGACCGGCCCGGTCGGCCGGTCCGGGCGCGTCAGAAGTGGGTTCGCCAGTAGACCGGCATGACGATGTGCGGCGGCCCCGACTTGCGCACGCACTCGGACAGGGAGGTCCACTCGGGCACCGAGGCGAGCGGCTCCATCTGATAGACCTTCGAAAGCTTCAGGGACGCCTGGTCGTAGCCATGGCCGGGCTTCTCGTCCTGCAGGATCCGGCAGTTCTCCAGCTTCCCGTTCTCCGCGACCGCGCAGTCCATCAGCGTCTTGCCGTTTTTCTGGTTCTTGTACTCGAAGGGCGGGAAGAGCCTGACCATGTCATCGCTGCTCGGCGAGTGAATCCACTTCGGCTTGGTGATGATCGCGATCTGGGCGTCAGGCGAGCCCGGCGGAGGGCAGGCCGCCGTCGCGCTGGAGGCTGCGGGCGCGGGTGCGTCCGCCGCCAGGGCCAAGCTCGACACGGCCGCAGCTGAGACGAGGACAAGTGCAGTCAGGCGAAGAGAAAGCGCCATGTCGTTGGATCCCCCCGGGTCTTTGACATTTATGGCGGGATTTAAGCCCAGCCTTCGAGAGCACGCAATCGCCCGATCGCTCACCAGATCCGGGCGCGGTCCTGCGGGGCGAGGTAGAGCTTGTCGCTCGGCTTGACGTCGAAGGCGGCGTACCAGGCGTCCATGTTCCGCACCACGCCATTGGCCCGGTACTGGTCGGGCGAGTGGGGGTCGTTGTCCATCTGCTGGCGCATGTATTCCTCGCGGGCCTTGTCGCGCCAGCTCTGGGCGTAGGACAGGAAGAACCGCTGGTCGCCGCTCAGGCCGTCGATGACCTTGGCCGGCTGGCCGCCGAGGGAGTTGTGATAGGCGTCCAGCGCCACCAGGGCGCCGCCGAGGTCGGCGATGTTCTCGCCCATGGTCAGCGAGCCGTTGACGTGCGCGCCGGGGAACGGCTCGTAGCTGTCGTACTGCTTGCCGAGCCCGCCCGCGCGGGCGTCGAACTTCTTGCCATCCTCCTCGGTCCACCAGTTCGAGAGCGCGCCCGCGCCGTCGAACTTTCTGCCCTCGTCGTCGAATCCGTGGGTCATCTCGTGGCCGATGGTGGCGCCGATGTCGCCGTAATTGGCGGCCGCGTCGAAGCTCGGATCGAAATAGGGCGCCTGCAGGATGGCGGCGGGGAAGACGATCTCGTTGGCGGTGGGCTGATAGTAGGCGTTCACCGTCTGGGGCGTCATGTCCCATTCGGCGCGGTCGACGGGCTGGTTCAGCCGCGCCACCTTGCGCCGCCAGTCCCAGGCGTTGGCCCGCTCCACGTCGCCGTAGAGGTCGGTCGGGTTGATCTCGAGCTTGGAATAGTCGCGCCACTTGTCGGGATAGCCGACCTTGACGGTCATGGCCTTGAGCTTGGCCAGGGCCTTGGTCTTCGTCTCGGGGCTCATCCAGTCGAGCTTCTCGATCCGCTGGCCGAGCGCGACGCGCAGGTTCTCCACCAGCTCGCGGATCTTGGCCTTGGCCTCCGGCGGGAAGTACTTGGCCACATAGACCCGGCCGACGGCCTCGCCCATCACGCCGTCTTCGATCGCGACCGCCCGCTTCCAGCGCGCGCGCTGCTGGGGTTGGCCGGTCAGCACCGTGCCGCGGAAGGCGAAGCGGACGTCGACGAAGCGATCGTTCAGATAGGGGGCCGCCTCGTCGGCCAGGTGGAAGGCCGCCCAGGCCTTCAGCACGGGCAGGGGGGTCTGGCGGTAGATGGCGGCGAGCTTGGGCAGGGCGGTCTTCTCGCCCACGACGATGCGATCGACGCCCTTCAGCTCGGCCGTGTCCAGCGCCGCGCGCCAGGGATAGCCGGGGGCGTCCTTGGCGAGGTCGGCGACAGTGGTGGGATTGTAGGTCTTGTCCGGGTCGCGCTCCTCGACCCGGCTCCAGCTCGCCTCGGCGATGCGGGTCTCCAAGGCCACGACCGCCTTGGCCATGGCGTCCGCGTCGGTCCAGCCGGCCAGCCGCAGCATCTGGGCGACATAGGTCTGGTACTTGGCCTTCTTCGCCGCGAATTCCGGCTTCAGATAGTAGTCGCGATCCGGCAGTCCGAGGCCCGCCTGGCCGACATAGACGGCATAGCGGTCGGGGTATTTGGCGTCTGCGCCGATGTCGATGCCGAAAAGCGAACCCTGGAAGGTGCCGACCCGGCTCTGGAGAACCGCCAGCTCCTCGCGGGTCTTCACCGCCCGGACCGCGGCCAGGTCGGTCAACAGGGGCTTCGAGCCCAGGGCGTTGACCCGCTTCTCGTCCATGAAGGCGCGGTAGAGCGCCCGGGTCTTGATGGCGTCGGCGGCGTCGGCGCCGGACGGCTGATCGCTGCTCTCGAGGATGCCGCGCACATGCTTTTCGGCGATGTCGCCCATGATGTAGTCGATGCCGTAGCGAGACTTGTCCGGCGGGATCTGCAAGGCCTTCAGGAAGCCGCCGTTGGCGTAGGTCCAGAAGTCGTCGCCGGGCTTCACGCTGGTGTCCTGGCCCTCGGCGTCGAAGCCCCAGGTCCCGGTGCGGATCACCGGATCGGGCGCGGCGACCGGAGTGGGATTGGCCTGGGCGACGCCGGCGGCGGCGAGGCCCAGGACGACACCGGCGAGAAGGCGGGCGCGAAGGTTCGTCATCGAAATCCCTGAAGCGGTTTGGCGGGCAAACTACAGCTACCTGTGGCCGGGTTAAGGCGGCCTGTCATCGCACGTAGCTCGCGCCGTTGACGTCCACCACGGCCCCGGTCATCGAGGCGGGCGCCTCCAGCGCCAGGAAGGCGCAGACCCGCGCAACCTCCTCCGGCCCGGCGACACGGCCCAAGGGAATGTCGGCGATCACCGCTTCTCCCTCGCGGCTCGAGAGATAGTCCTCGGCCATGTCGGTCATGGTGAAGCCGGGGCAGACCGCGAAGGCCAGGATCCCCTCGCGCGCATAACCCCGGGCGATCGACTTGGTCATGGCGACCATGCCGGCCTTCGAGGCGGCGTAGTGCCAGTTCTCGGAAGAGTCGCCGCGATAGGCCGCCCGGCTGGAGACATTGACCAGCCGTCCGCCCGAACCGCGCCGCCGCCAGTGCAGCACGGCCCGGCGCGACAGGTCGGCGGCGGCCTGGAGGTTGATCTGCATGGTGCGGGCCCAGGCGGCCCGCCAGACGCCGGGATCGGCCTCGACGGCGACCGGTTCGAACACGCCGGCATTGTTGACCAGCACGTCGATGCGGCCTTCCAGGCGATCCAGCGCCCGGTCCCACAGGCGATCCGCCGCCGCCGGGTCTTCCAGGTCCTGCCCGAGCGCCCTCGGCGCGTCCGAGCGGCCATGCCCGATCACCCGTGCGCCGCCAGCCTCGAGCGTCTCGAAGATCGCCGCGCCGATGCCGCGGCTGGTTCCGGTGACGAGGATGTGGGGCATGATCCCGGCCATGGCGCTAACTAGCTGCGCAGGCGCCCTGGCGCCAGAGCCCGGGCTCGCCCGGGCGCTCCGGCTGTGACAGGCTGGGGCCAAAGATCATCCGGGAGGAAACCATGGACGGGATCAAGGGAGCGCGATGGCTGGGGCTGGGCGCGGCCGCGGCGGCCGCCGTCCTGGCGCTTGCGGCGGGGCAGGGCGGGGCGCGGGCCCAGACCCAGACTGTCCAGCCGGACTATCATCCCAGCCTCGGCGACCTGATGACCATGGCCGTGCAGCCGAGGCACATCAAACTGGGGCTGGCCGGCCGGGCGCGGGACTGGGCCTATCTGGCCTATGAGGCGAGCGAGCTGCGCAATGCCTTTGGCCGCGTCGCCAGGACGGTTCCGACCTATCGCAACAGCGACATGGCGGCGATGGTCGCGGCCAACATCAAGGACCCGCTCGACCGGCTCGACGACGCCATCAAGGCCCGCGACGGCCGCCGTTTCGACGCGGCCTACGGCGCCGTCACCCACGCCTGCAATAGCTGCCACGAAGGGCTCGGCCATCCGGAGGTGGTGATCCAGACGCCCCGGGCCGAGATGTATCCGGACCAGTATCTGGGAACGCCCCTGGCCCGCCCGCTCATTCCGGCCGGCGCCGTCCGGCGATAGCCGGCCTCTCCTCGATCGTTCGAGGGCGTCTTGAATGCTTGTTCAAGGCGTGCTTGATTGAACGCTCATTCAAGAGCGGTGCATGGACAGTACGAAGGAACGCCTGGTCCACGCGGCGATGCGGCTCTTCGCCGAGAAGGGCTATCAGTCCACCAGCGTGGCCGACATCCTGAAGGCCGCGGACGCCAACGCCGGCAGCCTCTATCACGTGTTTCCGACCAAGCAGGATCTGCTGGTGGCGGTGCTGGACGCCTATCGCGAGGGCATCGGGCCCATGCTGCTGGAGCCGGCCTGGGCCGGCGTCTCCGATCCCATCGAGCGCGTCTTCGCCCTTCTCGCCGCCTATCGCGGGATGCTGGAGCGCACGGAGTGCCTCTATGGCTGCCCGATCGGCAGCCTGGCGCTGGAGCTGCATGAGCCGGACCCCGACGTCCGCGAGGCCCTGGCGGTCAATTTCGACGGCTGGGTGCGCCGCGTGCAGGCCTGTTTCGAGGCTGCATGCGAGCGGCTGGCCGGCGCCGATCCGCATGGGCTGGCGGTGCTGACACTCACCATCATGGAGGGCGGGGTCATGCAGTCGCGCACCCATCGCACGCTCGAGACCTTCGACATCGGGGTCGCGCAGCTTCGCGACTACCTGAACCGGCTGGAGCAGGCCGCCTCCGCCGGGACCGACGCGCAGCGGCCGAGGGGGAGACCATCATGAGACGGTTCATCATCGGGCTCGGCTTGGCCCTGGCGTTCGCGGGCGGCGCGGTCGCCGCCGAGAAATACCCCGACGTGCGGGACACCTCGATGATGGATTCCGAGGGATCCCGAATTCTGCAGCTTTCCATCGACCTCGACGCGCCGCCGAAGGCGGTCTGGGACGCCTTCATGGACGCGCCCACGGTCCGACGGTGGTCCGCGCGCCTCGCGGTCATCGATCTGCGTCAGGGCGGGACCATGGAGGAGAGTTACAGCGCCGAGGCCAAGGTCGGGGACCCGGAGAATATCCGGCATGAAATCATCGCTTACGTGCCGGGCCAGATGGCCGTGTTCCGCAACACCAATGCGCCGTCGCAGTTGCCCGGCCGCGAGTTCTACAAGCGCGTGGTGTCGGTGGTGCAGGTGCAGGATCTGGGAAGCGGCCGCTCGAGGCTCAGCATCTCCCAGACCGGCTACGCCAAGGGCCCCGGGTTCGACAAGCTCTACACCTTCTTCAGCGAGGACAACGCCTGGGAGATGGAACAGCTCAAGGCGGAGCTCGAGCACCCGAACGGCAAGCTGCACGATCTGGTGAGGTGAGCCGATGGACCGAAAGACACTTCTTCAGGCCACGGCCATCGGGACCGTCGTCCAGCTGGCGATGATCGGCGCGGGGCATTTCGTCCCCTTCGTCCGGGACCACGTCTTCGCCATCGGCGGCATGCTGATCTCGCTGCTGGCCGGGCTTCTCTATGCGCGCCGGGCGCGGGGAGGGTGGGGGTCCAGCCTTGGCGGCGCGGCCATCGTGGGCGGCGTCTGCGCGGTCGTCGGCATCGGGGCTTCCGTGGCTCTCGGCGACACCCTGGCGGCCGTTCTGGGATTCGGAACCATCGCCTCGGTGGTGGCGGGACTGGTCGGCGGCGCGGTCGCCATGGCGATGAGGCGAAACGAAGCCTAGCCGCTCTTGTACACCCGCTCGGCCCGCGCGCTCAGCCGGACCAGGATCTCGTAGGAGATGGTGCCGGCGGCTTCGGCGG
>CAZTMF010000118.1:0-8191 GCA_964614675.1 uncultured Caulobacteraceae bacterium
AGCATCGAGATCGCCTCGGGGATCCAGGCGCCCTCGTCGAGCAGCCGGCCAAGCTGCAGGGCGGCGTTCAGGCCCAGCGCCACCTCGGTCAGCATATCGGCCAGCTTCTTCTGCACCAGCTGGCGCGCAGACAGGGGCCGGCCGAACAGCATGCGTTCTCCGGCGTAGTCCCTGGCCGCGTGCAGGCAGAACTCCGCGGCCCCCATGGCCCCCCAGGCGATGCCGTAGCGCGCCTTGTTCAGACAGGAGAACGGCCCCCGCAGCCCCTTCACGCCCGGCAGCAGGTTGGCCTCGGGCACGAAGACGTCCGACAGGCCGATGTCGCCGGTCAGCGAGGCCCTGAGGCTCAACTTGTCGCCGATGACGTTGGTGGAGAAACCCTCGAAGCCGCGCTCCACCAGGAACCCCCGGATCTCGCCGTCCAGCTTGGCCCAGACCAGAGCGACGTCGGCCACGGGGGAGTGGGTGATCCAGTACTTGCCGCCGTTCAGCACATAGCCGCCGTCGACCTGCACCGCGCGGGTCTTCATCGAGCCTGGGTTCGAGCCGCCGTCGCCTTCGGTCAGGCCGAAGCAGCCCAGGATCTCGCCCCGCGCCATGCCGGGCAGCCAGCGGCGCTTCTGCTCCTCGGTCCCGAACGCCCAGATCGGGTACATGACCAGCGAGGACTGCACGCTCATCGCAGAGCGGTAGCCGGAGTCCACCGCCTCGATCTCCCGGGCGATCAGGCCATAGGCCACGTGCGAGGCGCCCGCGCCGCCATATTCCTCGGGCAGGGTAGGGCCCAGGAACCCCAGCTCGCCCATCTCGGTCATGACCTCGCGGTCGAAACGCTCCTCGGCGAAGGCGGAGACGATGCGGGGCAGGAGCCGCTCGCGAGCGTAATCGCGGGCCGCGTCCGCTATCAGCCGCTCCTCCTCGGTGAGGCGGCCCTCCAGGTCCAGCGGGTCTTCCCAGCGGAAGGTCTTGGCGGTCGTGGCGGTGTCGAGAGGCATAGAGCGGCGGTTCCGGTTCGCCCGCCTCTATACCCCCATTCGGCGCGTCCCGGCGCCGTCGGACTGTACGGCCGCCTTTTTCCGCGTATCCAACGAAAGAACCTACCTGACGGCGAGCGCCGGCTGGTGAGATAGTGGGAGTCGTCAGGTCGGATTGCGAAAGGTCGGATGCGGAGCTCTAAGCTTGATGATCTCGAGCGGCGCGCCCTGGCGTGTCTGGCGGATGGCGATCCAGAGACGGCCGAGGTCTGCGCCCGCCTTCTGATCGAGCACGCGCCCGGCCGCGTCTCGGGGTGGGCCGCGTTCAAGGGCGCCCGGAAAGCGCAAGGCCGGTCCTTCGACCTCGAGGCCATGAAGTCGTCCGTTCCTGAAAACGGGGGGGCCACAGCGAGCGCCATCGAACGCGCCATGGCGCGACGGCTCAGCCAGCGGGGCCTGATCTTCGATCCCGAGAGCCGGGCCCTGCTGCGTCCGATGTCGAAAGTGCTTCGTGAAGTCACCACCGGCGAAGCCCTCCGGACAGAACCGAACGTGGTGCGCATCCTGGATCGCGGCGGTGACCTGGTGGCGAGCGATCCGGTGATGGAGCTCGGAGGGGCCGGAGGGAAGTCGGTCCGGGTCAGCTACCGTACGGCCCCGAAATTCGTCGCCTCGATCCAAAACGCGGCGGTGATCGGCAAGGGCCTGGTCACCACCGCGGATGGGGAGTTCATTCGAGAGCTGCAGCCGCCGGTTACGCCGCAGAAGTTCGGGATGCGTCAGGTCGGGAGCGCGCTGACCTTCGACCCCGCATTCTTCCTCAACGGCAAGCTGCCCTTGACGCAGTTCGACACCCCAGCCTTCCTGATGACCGGTCCGACCGACAACTCGTTTGGGGACTGGATCGTGAATTTCGCGCCGCGGCTCGCCCTCTATGAAGCGGCCGGACTCGACTGTCCGATCCTGATCCGCGGCAAGCCTCCCGCCCAGATCCTCCCACTGCTCGAGGCCCTTGGCGTGGGTCTCGACCGGCTTGTGTTCCGCACGGTCGGCGGGGTCTCCCTGTTCCCGAAGCTCTTCGTCCCGAGCTGGCCGACGCCCGACAAGAACGCTCCCATGGCCGGCCTGTTCGACATTTACCGCCGGGCCGCGGCGCCGGCGGACCCGGCCCGGCCGATGGTCTATCTGACCCGCCAGGGCGTTGCGCGGCGACCGCTGCTCAATGAGCCGGAGGTATGCGAGCTGTTCGCCAGTCGGGGCTTCCACATCATCAACCCCGGGATGATAAGTTTCGAAGAGGTGCGGAGGCTGCTGGCGTCTCCGGCCTGCGTGGCCGGGCCGTTCGGCTCGGCGCTCCACAATCTGGTCTTCAGCCGGAACCATCCCCCGAGCCTCGTCCTCCTGCCGGCGCATCTACCCTTTCACCTGGTGGAAACCGCCCTCTGGCAGGCCGATCTGGGCAACCAGTTCGCCTACGTCCTGGGAGAGCCGCCGCCCGAGCCGCACGACCCCAGTACGGGCTGGACGGTCTCGCTGGCGAAGGTCGAACGGGCGTTGGACCGGATGTTGGAGTTCGTCAGCCGCGGCGAAGCGGCCGAGCACCAGTCAAGGACGGCCAGTCCTCATTGGTCAGCAGACGAGCCCGCCGATGACCGTCCGACGGGTTTCCCGGCGTAACCTCCCGCCGGTCCCCGCGAAGATGGCGTCCAGGGGTTTTGCCACGGGCGTCGGGTGAACACCCGATAGGCCGCACAGCCCCTTCGCGTGAAGCTCCACAACACGGGCGCCGGACGTCGGGGCAGGCGCGCTCCGAAGGCTGTGGCGCCGCCGCAGCAGGGGTCACGTGCCGCTCATGACCTTCAGAAACCTACCCTCCAAGGCCGCGATGATCGCGGCCATGGCCGTGGTGTTCGCCACGCCGCTCGCGGCCCTCGCCCAGTCCGTCTCTATCAAGGGGATGATCAGCCACCGCGAAGGCTCTCACATCACCGTCACGGCGCCTGACGGGACCACGACGGACCTCAACCTCACCGACTCGACCAAGGTCTCGGTGGTCTCCGGCGCGCTCAAGCTGCAGCGGAACGACGGCTCGACCGCCGATCTGATCACCGGCCTGCCGGTCGATGTGGAGGCCCAGGCCGATGGCGCGGCGTTCGATGCGGTCAAGGTCACCTACAAGGCCGGCGACATGAAGACGGCCCGCCAGGTCGAGGCCGGGACAGCCCAGGCCAAGGCGAACGCCCGCGCCAAGGCCGCCGAACTGCAGGCCCAGAACGACGAGCTGCGCAAGCGCATGTCCGAGGCCAACCAGTACGTCGAGAAGGGCCAGGTCACGGTGCTGTTCGCGGTCGGCAGCGCCGCGGTCTCCAGGAGCGCCAGGGCCGACCTCCAGGACATCGCGACCAAGGCCAAGGGGATCAAGGGCTATCTGGTCAGCGTGATCGGCTACGCGGATCCCACCGGCAACGCCGAGGCCAATCAGAAGCTCAGCGGGCGGCGCGCCGCCGCCGTGATTGCCTATCTGCAGAAGTCCTGCGGTCTGATGCCCCAGAGGGTGATGGCCGGCGACGCCATGGGCGACTCCCAGCAGATCGGCGACACCGCCAGCGCCGAAGGCCGCGCCCAGAACCGCCGGGTGGTGGTCAAGGTCCTGACCAACAAGGGGCTGGAGGGACTCTGAGCCTCTCCACCCGCCCTTGAACCCTCTCCCCTTGCGGGAGAAGGTCCGGGGGCATGGCCGATACGCCCCCGAACGCATCCGGGCCCCTCGCGGGCGTCATGGTCCTGGACCTCTCGCGCGTGCTCGCGGGACCCTGGGCGACCCAGGCCCTGGCCGACCTCGGGGCAGAGGTGATCAAGATCGAGCGGCCCGGGGCGGGCGACGACACCCGCCACTGGGGCCCGCCCTTCGCCGCCGCGGCGGACGGCGGCCAGGGCGACGCGGCCTATTTCTTCTCGGCCAACCGGGGCAAGCGCTCGGTCACCGTCGACATCGCCCGTCCCGAAGGCGCCGCCCTGGTGCGCGCCCTGGCGGCGAAGGCCGACGTGCTGGTCGAGAACTTCAAGGTCGGGGGCCTGAAGAAGTACGGCCTCGACTTTGCGAGTCTCGCCGCCGCCAACCCCCGGCTGGTCTATTGCTCGATCACCGGCTTCGGCCAGACCGGCCCCGACGCCGGCCGCGCCGGCTACGACTATATGATCCAGGCCATGGGCGGGCTGATGTCGATCACCGGCGAGGAGGGCCGTCCCCCGGTGAAGGTGGGCGTCGCCGTGGCCGACCTGTTCGCGGGCCTCTATGCCTCCAACGCCATCCTCGCGGCCCTGCTGCACGCCAGGGCCGTGGGCGAGGGCCAGCACATCGACATCGCCCTCTTCGAAGCCCAGGCGGCCATGCTGGCCAACCAGGCGGCCAACTGGTTCGTCTCGGGCGAGGTCCCCCGGCGCCTGGGCGCGGCGCATCCGAATCTCGCGCCCTACCAACCCCTGCCGACCCTGGACGGCGCTCTGGTGGTGGCGGTGGGAAACGACAGCCAGTTCCGGGCCCTCTGCCGGGCGCTGGCGGCGCCGGAGCTGGGCGAGGATCCGCGTTTCCGGACCAACGCCCTCAGGGTCGGCCATCGGGCCGAGCTGACCTCAGCCCTCGAAGCCCTGACCGCCGCGCGCCCGACTCATGCCTGGATCGAAACCCTCGAAGCGGCTGGGGTGCCGTGCGGGCCGATCAACACGATCGAGCAGGTGTTCGCCGAGCCCCAGGCCAGGGCGCGCGGGCTGGTGGTGGAGCAGACCCGCGGCGACCTCGAGGCAAAGGTCCAGAGCGTCGCCAGCCCGATGCGGCTTTCGGCGACCCCGGTGTCCTACCGGACCCCGCCGCCGGCGCTCGGCCAGGACACCGAGGCGGTGTTGGGCGCGCAGCTCGGCCTCTCGCCGGAGCGCATCGCCGAACTGAAGGCCCTGGGCGTCATCTAGGGCGGTCAAGGCAAGGTTAAGGCTCAGGCGCCATGACTGGGCGCGGGCCAAGCCTAGCAAAGGGGGCCGCTTCAGCCGTGACGCCGACGCCGCTTCCCGATTGGAAGAGCCGCAGGGCGCTGGTCCTGCTGGCCCTGGCCGTGGTCCTGGTGGCCGCACTCAAGCTCTGGCTCCACAAGGCGCCGCTGCTGGACGTGCGGCTGGGTGATTCCGACGACGCCATGCGGCTCGTGCTGGTGCGAGACCTCCTGGGCGGTCGCGGCTGGTTCGACCAGCACGTCATGCGCCTGCAGCCGCCGGCGGGGGTCTATCTGCACTGGTCGCGCCTGCTCGACGGGGCCCTGGCCGGCTACGAGCTTGTGCTCCGCACGATCCTGCCGCCGCCCGCGGCGGAGTGGCTGATGCGGGCGAGCTGGCCCCTGCTCTGGCTGTTCCCGGCGGTGGCCGCCGGCCTCGCCGTCACCCGCCGGCTCGGGGGAGGCCTGGCGCTGACCGCCGGGGCGCTGCTCTTCATGCTCTGCGCGGACGGCTACGGCCAGTTCGCGCCCGGGCGGATCGACCACCACAATGTCCAGATCGCACTTTGCATCATCGCCGCGGCGGGCGCCGTGTGGTCCGCCCGGAGCCGGATCGCCGCCGCCGTCGCCGGCGCCGCCACGGGCCTCGGCCTCGCCATCGGGATCGAGGGACTCCTGATCTATGCGGTGTTGGGCGCCGGCCTGGCGCTGGGCTTCGTCCTGGACCGCCCCCGCGCCCGCGCGGCCATCGCCTACGGGCTCTCGCTGGCGCTGGCGACCGCCGGCGCCTTCCTGATCCAGACGCCGCCCAGCCGATGGGGCGTCTCCGTCTGCGACGCCTTGGGGCTCAACCTGGTCCTGGCCCTGATCGTCGCCGGCCTCGGCCTGAGCGCTGCGGCCGTGGCGACCCGCAAGGCCTCGACGCTGGCGCGGGGGCTCGCGGCCGGCGCCGTGGGCTCAGCGTCGGCGATGCTGTTCCTCGTCCTCGACCCCAGCTGCGCCGGCGGCCCGGTCGCCGCCGTCGACCCCGGCATCCGCGGCATCTGGCTTTCGACCATCGACGAGATGGAGCCCCTGACCACGCTGCTGGCGCACGACGTCGCGCGCGGCATGTCCCTCGTGGCGCCGGCGCTGCTCGGCGTGGCCGCCTGGGCCTGGATCGGCCGCCGGCGGGACGGGCGGAGCATCGAATGGGCGCTCATGGGCGCCTGCCTTCTGGTGGCCACCCTCTCGATGGCGGCCGCCAACCGGATGGGTAGCTATGTGGTCTGGTTCGCCGTGCCGCTGATCGCCTGCGCGGCCACTGAGATCGCCCTCGCCTACGGACGCGGCCTGGTGGTCTCGGCCGCGGCCCTGTCCGCCCTTTTCGCCCCGCCCGCCATGGCCTGGACGGTGACCGCCGTGGCCGGCGGCCTTGCGCACCGCTCGGGCGCCGCCGGCGGACGCGGAGGGTCGGTCCTTGACGACGCGGCCTGCCTCGACACGGCGGCCTTCCGCGCCCTCGCCGCGGCCCCGCCGGGCCTGGTGCTCGCCTCGCCCAACCTCGGACCCTTCATCCTGGCGACGACCCGGGACGCCGTCGTCAGCGCCCCCTATCACCGGATGGCCTGGGGCATCTCCGCCGGCCATATCCTGCTGCACGCGCCCGCCGAAGACGCCGAGACCGCGGCCCGCAACATGGGCGTGCGCTACGTCGTGGCCTGCGCGGCGCGGACGACTGGCGACAGCCTCCAGTCCCGTCTCGCCGCCAGGACGCCGCCGGCGTGGCTCGAGCCCCTCTCGCCCCCGCGAGACGCGCTCCAGGTCTACCGCCTGCGCCCACCTGTCGTCGGCCTGCGTCCGGCCCTGGACGGAGGCGTGTAGGAGCGCCTCTTGCGCCCGGAGGCTTCGACGGGCGATGATGCACGGTGTTAATCGTGTCATCGGGGGATGATCTTCGTGTTTCCAGGATTTCGAGCCGCGGCGACCCTTGTGGCCGCGTCCTTCGCCATCGCCTGCCCGGCCCTGGCCGCGTCGCAGGACGCGGATGCGGCGGCCGGGCACGCGCCCTCGCGCGGGCGGGCCGACGCCTATGTCCAGCACGTCCTGCCCGGTTCCAGTTCCCAGTCGGTCGGCCGTTGGCGCGACCCGCTCTGCCCCCTGGTGTCGGGCCTCGCCCGCGACCAGGCCGAGGCGCTCCTGGAGCGGCTGTCCGTCATCGCCCGCGAGGCCGGCGCGCCGCTCGGCGCGGCCGATTGCCATCCGAACCTCTACATCATCGCCGCCGCCGATCCGAAGACCACGCTCAAGGCCTGGGTCAAGCGCCAGCCCCTCCTGTTCGGCCCCGGCCACGAGGCCGAGGTCCAACGCGTGATCGAGACCGCCCGCCCGGTCCGCGTCTGGCTCAAGGTCGCGAGCACCGGCGTCAACGGCCACTACGCGACCGACCACTCCCAGGCGCTGTTCGCCATGTCGGGACAGTCGTCCGTCCCGGTGCTGAACTGGACCGACCCCACCCACCTTTCCGCCAGCACCGCCCGCTACATCGCCGGCGCCGCCGTCGTGCTGGGTCCCCAGGTCGGCAAGGTGAGCCTGGGCCAGCTCGCCGCCTATATCGCCCTTTCGACCTTCGCCGAGGTGAATCCGGACGCCGACCTGGGCTCGGAGCCCAGCATCCTCACCCTGTTCCGGCCGGGCGGCGCGGCGCCGGAGGGGCTCTCGGCCGCCGACGAGGCCTATCTGAAGGCGCTCTACCGCGTGCAGCCCAATTCGCTGGGCCAGAAAGCCGCGATCGCGGACCACATGGCCGGGGGGTGAGGCGGCGGGGGCGCCGCGGGCGCCCCTTCCCAGCTCGACCACTTCGGCCTATATAGCGGACAACATCGTCCGTTAGCGCGGGATAGCGCTTTCGAGCGGCGGCCCCCCGGCCCGCCGCTTTTTTGTTGGATTTGGAAGGCCAAGCTTGCGCGGCAAGACTGCCGATGACCTGAAGCTCCTGGAGCTGCTCGACCCCGTGGCCGAGGCGATGGGCTACGGCATCGTGCGCCTCCGGCTCATGGGCGGCGCTCACCGGCGCCTGCAGGTCATGGCCGAGCGCCCCGACGGCCACATGGAGGTCTCGGATTGCGCGAGCCTCTCGCGCGCCTTCTCCGAAGTGCTGGACGCCGCCGACCCGATCTCGGTCGAATACACGCTGGAGGTCTCCAGCCCCGGCATCGACCGGCCGCTGACCCGGCTGCAGGATTTCGAGACCTA
>CAZTMF010000119.1:0-8176 GCA_964614675.1 uncultured Caulobacteraceae bacterium
CCGCCTCCCCGGCGCGGCGCTGCGGCCGCGGGCCGGGCCTGGCCCGCCCCCGCCCCCGCCCCGGCCTGGGGCGCGCCGCCCTGCTGGGCGCGGGCCTCGGCGAGGCCGAGCGTCAGGCAGGCCGCCGCGGCCATGAGAGCGATATTGCGCGTCCTGGTCATCGACGACCTCCCCATGTCTTCGGGCCCCGGAGGGGGCCCTGCGCCTTACGAGTGCTTGTGGGCCGGAGCCGCCGCCGGGACCACCGCGTCGGCTGGCTTGGCCGCCGAGGCCGCTTCCGCCGCCTTCTGGGCCGCGGCCGCCTTGTCCTTGGCCCGTTGGGCGCGCGACGAGGTGATGAAGTTGCGGACCTGCTCGTCGCCCTCGTGGCAGGCGTATTCGAAGAAGGTGTACTTCTGGTTCCGGGTCCAATCCATCCTGAGGTGGAACGGCGCGGTCCAGTAGACAGGGTCCGAATAGATCATCTCATAGGTGATGGTGTTCGGACCGATGGGCGTGAACCGCTCGGTGACGTGGGCCTGCGGGCTCATCGGAATGGTGTTGTAAGCCGGCTGCGGGCCGCCGATCGTGGCGGCGTTCAGGGGCGCGGCGCCCGTGCGGATGTGGTCGGTCTCGACCACCAGGGTGCTCCCCTCAAAATGGCCGCGGCTCTCGCCCATCCAGTTGGTGGTGCCGTTGGCCCTGGGGCTGTTGTCGAGCGGGATGATCCGGGCGTCGTGGATCATCTCGAGATTGATCACGACGTATCCCGGCGACTGCAGAATCTGGACGCCGTTGTTGTAGCGGAACGGCAGCATGGAGGCCGGGAAGCCGCGGGTGATGCAGCGGTCCCAGCTGTCGAAGTCGGTCACCCAATCGAAGTCCTGGCCGCGCACCCAGCTGGAGCGGCCCATGGCGGTGACGCGCTTGCCTTCGGGGGTCAGGTCCGGAAGGCGGCCGTTGGCCGGCTCGACGACCATGGAGGTCTGCCGGCCCGCGCCCGTCTCCTCGACCCAGTTGCCCATGCCGAGCTTGCCGGCCTTGGTCTCCTTGGCCGGGGCGTCGCGCAGACGCTGCATCTGGGATTCACGGGCCTTCAGCTCGTCGTCGGTGAGGAAGACGCGGTCGCCGACGTTCGCCGGCCGCTGCAGGGGCAGGCCGCCGATGGAATCGATCGGCCACATGCCGCGCAAGTCCGGATCGCCCCAAGCGGTGCGGGCGGGCTTGTAGGCGTGCGAGACCGGCGGCATGACGTAGAGCTCGGGGTGCTCCTTGCGCAGTTTGGCCTCTTCCGGCGACAGCGCCGCGGAGGCCGCCGGGGCTCCGCTGGGCGGACCGTTCTGCTGGGCCTGAGCCGTGGCCGCGAGGCCGATTGCAATCCCCGCCGTCGCTGCGAAGAGCGCGATCTTGCGAATGTCCGTCACCACGAGTTCCTCAACTTCCTGAGCTTCCCCGGGCCGGCCACGAGGGCCGGCCACATTGTCGTTGTCTTATACGCCGGCGCGGGGCGGGCGCCTCCACCCTCACGAATGCTTATGGGCGTCCGCCGCCGGAGCCTGGGCCGCCGGGACCACAGCGTCGGCGGGCTTGGCCGCCGAAGCCGCTTCCGCCGACTTCTGCGCGGCTTCCTTCTCCTGCTTACGCTTGATCCGCGAGGTGATGATGTAGTTGCGCACCTGCTCGTCGCCCTCGTGACAGGCGTATTCGAAGAACTGGTACTTCTGGTTCCGGGTCCAGTCGGCGCGCACCGTGAACGGAGCGGTCCAGTAGACCGGGTCGGTATAGGTCATCTCGTAATCGATGGTGTTGGGCCCCGTGGGGGTGAAGCGCTCGGTCACGTGGGCCTGCGGGCTCATCGGGATGACATTGCCGAACGGGGCGCCGTTGGTCGCCATGTTCAGGGGCGCTGCGCCCTGGCGGATATGGTCGGTCTCGACCACCAGGGTGGTGCCTTCCCAGTGGCCGCGGCTCTGGCCCATCCAGTCGGTGGTGCCGTCCACCCGCGGACGGTTGTCGAGCGGGATGATCCGGGCGTCGTGGATCATCTCCAGATTGATCACGACATATCCGGGGGACTGCAGCACCTGGACGCCGTTGTTGTAGTGGAACGGCAGCATGGAGGCCGGGAAACCGCGGGTGACGCAGCGGTCCCAGCTGTCGAAGTCGGTCACCCAGTCATAGCTCTGGTTGGGCATCCAGCTGGAGCGGCCCAGCTTGCGCAGGCGCTCGCCTTCCGGCGTCAGGGGCGGCAGGCGGCCGTTCTTTGGGTCGACCAGCAGGGAGGTGCGCCGGCCCGCGCCGGTCATCTCCACCCAGTTGCCCATGCCGAGCTTGCCGGACTTGGTCTCCTTGGCCGGCGCCTCGCGGGACGCCTCCATGCGCGCCTCGGTGACCTTGTATTCCTCGTCGGTCAGCCAGACGCGATCGCCCATGGCGACCGGCCGTTCCAGGAAGAGGCCGCCGAAGGAGTCGGTCGGCCACATGCCCCTGAGGTCCGGGTCGCCCCAGGAGGTCCGGGCGGGCTTGTAGCTGTGCGACACCGGCTTGAGGACAAAGAGCTCGGGGTGCTGGGCCTTGAGCGCGGCCTCGTCCTGCTTCGGCAGGGCGCCGAACGGACCACCGCCGCCACCGCCGCCGCCCCGGGGCGGCTGGCCGTTCGCCGGCGCGCCGGCGGGAGGGCCCGCTTGGCCGTTCTGCTGGGCGCTCGCCGTGGCCGCCAGGCCGACGGTGAAGCAGGCCGCCGCCGCGAACAGAGCGATCTTGCGAATGTCAGACACCATAGTTCCCCGACTTCCTGAGTATCCCTTGGGCCGCGCAAACGCCCGCCTTGTCCCTCATCGGGGAGGAGGCGGGTGGATTCGGCCAAGATTGTCACTGTCAAACATGCCAGGGGCGCGGGGCTGCCGCAACTTCCTTTCGCGGAGCACGGTCTCCTAGCGCATCGCTTGGGGCATCGGCCCGCCCGAGGCCCAGTCGAGCAGCTCCACGGTGTGGACCACGGGGGACGAGGCGCGGGCCGCGATCTGCATCAGACAGCCGATGTTGCCGGTGGCGATCACCTGGGGGCCGAGCCGTTCCAGCGCCTCGGTCTTGCGCGCCCCGAGCTGGCCGGCGATCGCGGGCTGCAGCAGGTTGTAGGTCCCCGCTGAACCGCAGCAGAGATGGGCGTCGGCGGGAGTCCTGACGGTGAAGCCCGCGGCCTCCAGGAGCCGCCTGGGCTCCTCGGTCAGCCCCTGCCCGTGCTGCAGGGTGCAGGCCGGGTGGTAGGCGACCGTCAGGGACTGGGGCGCGGCCATGGGCGGCAGTTCGATGCCGGCCAACAACTCCGAAACGTCGCGGGCCAGGGCGGAGACCCGGGCGGCCTTGGCGGCATAGGCCGGATCGTCGCGGAGCATGAAGCCGTAGTCCTTGATCGTGGACCCGCAGCCCGAGACGGTGGCGACGATGGCGTCCAGTCCCCTGCCCTCGATCTCACGGGTCCAGGCGTCGACGTTGCGGCGGGCGGCGGCCAGGGCCTCGTCCTTCCTGCCCATGTGGTGGACCAGCGAGCCGCAGCACGCCTCGCCCGGGGCGAAAACGACCTCATAGCCGGCGCGGTGCAGCAGCCGCACCGCCGCCTCGCGGATCTGGGGTTTCAGAACCGGCTCGGCGCAACCTTGCAGCAGGGCGATCCGGCCCCTGGGAGCTGGCGGCGATGTCGGTTCGGGCGATGGCCTGTGGGCGGCGCGGGCCGGCGCCAGGGCCAGCATGGCGCCCAGCGGTCCGGCTCCGAACAGCGGTCGGGCCGGCTTGACCAGACGCGCCAGGGCCAGGGCCAGGCGGAACCGGCCGGGATGGGGCAGCACTCCAGCCAACAGGACGCGCAACAACCGCTCGCGCCAGGGCCGGCGGTAGCGGTCCTCGATATAGGCCCGGGCGTGGTCGACCAGATGGCCGTAGTGGACCCCCGAGGGGCAGGTGGTCATGCAGGACAGGCACGACAGACACCGGTCGATGTGGAGCACCACTTCAGGGGTGGGCTGGGCTTGCTGCTCCAGCATCTCCTTCATCAGATAGATCCGCCCGCGCGGGCTATCGAGCTCGTCGCCCAGCAGCACATAGG
Organism: uncultured Caulobacteraceae bacterium; assembly: GCA_964614675.1. Lineage (GTDB taxonomy): Bacteria > Pseudomonadota > Alphaproteobacteria > Caulobacterales > Caulobacteraceae > JANWHQ01. The sequence continues at coordinate 4,082 of CAZTMF010000119.1, forward strand.
TCGGGCAGGTGGCCGTGCAGAAGCCGCAGTGCACGCACTTGCGGATGACGGATTCCGAGGCGGCGGTGTCGGGATCCTTCAGCTGCTCCGGGGAAAAGCGGGTCTGCATCAGAACCGCCCGGTCTCGAAGACGCCCGCCGGATCGAAGGCGTGGCGAACACGCGCCTCCAGCGCGGCGACGCCTGGCGCGGGCGGGTGAAGCGCGGGGACCTCGGCGCGCATGCCCTCGGGGGCGCGGACGAGCATGGCGTGGCCGCCCACGGCCTCGGCCGCCCGGCGGACCGCGGCCGCGTCCTCGGAGGCCGCCCAGATCAGACCGCCGGCCCAGTCCATCAGCCACCCCTCGCCCAGGGTCTCGATCACCTCCGGTGCGTGGCTCGCGGGGACGCTGATCCGCCAGAGCGCCGACGCATCCGGTAGTGGATTGCGGAACCCCGTCCAGAATGCCTCGGCCTCGTCTTCGTCCAGCACGCGAAGGCCCGGCGACAGGGCCTGGAGCAGCAGGCCGCGGGCCTCGACCGATGACCCAAAACCCTCCAGCCGGAGCACCGTCGATCCGCCCCGGTGGCCGGCGGCGGCGACGTCGGCCTGGGAGCCCATGGCGGCGGACATCAGGGCCACCGCGGCGCGAGGGTCCAGGCCCTCGATAGCCAGCGACCGCACGACCTGGGGCCGGGGCAGCACCTTCAGGGTCACCTCGGTGAGGGCCGCCAGCCGCCCCCAGCTGCCCGCCATCACCTTGGAGAGGTCATAGCCGGTGACGTTCTTCACCACCTTGCCCCCGCCGACGAAGGCCTCGCCGCGTCCCGACACCGCCTTGAAGCCCAGGAGGTGATCCCGCGCCGCCCCCCGCGACAGCCGCCTGGACCCCGAGACGCCCGCCGCGACCACCCCGCCGATGCTCGCCGCGCCCGCGGGCCGTCCGAACATCGGCCCATGGTCGAAGGGCTCGAACGCCAGCATCTGGCGCCGCTCGGCCACCGCTGCTTCCACCTCGGCGAGGGGCGTGCCGGCCAGGGCAGTCAACACCAGCTCGGCGGGGTCGTAGTCCAGGATGCCGGAGAAGGAGGTCATGTCGACGACTTCGGCGTCCCGCGGCGCCCCGACATCGGACTTGCTGCCTCCGCCGCGCAGCTCGAACTTGGCCCCAGAGGCGGCCGCGTCGGAGATGATCCGCTCCAATTGTTCGGTGCTTTCGGGACGGATCAAACCTCGCCCCCCACGCCGCTCATCCCGGCGAAGGCCGTGGGCCAGGACAGGTCAGAACCTGGCCCTCCGCAAAGGGCTTCCGCGGCGCGGCGGATTCTTGCCGCACGCACAGCGTCCCTTGTCCTGGGTCCCGGCCTTCGCCGGGATGAGCGGAAGATTGGATCCATCAGAATCTTGGCAACTCGGGGAACGCCGTCCGCCCGCCGTGGACGTGCACGCGCCCAAGCTCGGCGCAGCGGTGGAGGACGGGGAACACCTTGCCCGGGTTCAGCAGCAGCTCCGGGTCGAAGGCGCACTTGATCCTCTGCTGGTGGGCGAGGTCGACCTCGGTGAACATCACGGGCATCAGGTCGCGCTTCTCCACGCCCACGCCGTGCTCTCCGGTCAGGACGCCGCCGACCTCGACGCAGAGCCTCAGGATGTCGGCGCCGAAGGCCTCCGCCCGGTCGAGCTCGCCCGGGGCGTTGGCGTCGTAGAGGATCAGGGGGTGCAGGTTGCCGTCGCCGGCGTGGAAGACGTTGGCGACCTTCAGGCCGTATTGCTGTGACAGCACCTCCATCCGGCTCAGCACCTCGGGCAGTCGCCGGCGGGGGATGGTGCCGTCCATGCAGTAGTAGTCGGGCGAGATCCGCCCCACCGCCGGGAAGGCCGCCTTGCGTCCGGCCCAGAAGGCGGTCCGCTCGGCTTCGGAGGTGGAGACGCGGCAGGTCACCGAGCCGTTGCGACCGGCAATCGCCTGGACCTCGCCGATCAGGTGCTCGCACTCGGCGCCCGGCCCATCGAGCTCGACGATCAGCAGGGCCTCGACGTCCAGCGGATAGCCGGCGTGGACGAAGGCCTCGGCCGCGTGGATGGCGGGGCGGTCCATCATCTCCATGCCGGCCGGGATGACGCCAGCGGCGATGACCTCGGCGACGCACTGGCCGGCCTGCTCCACGGTGGCGAAGCCGATCAGGAGGGCGCGGGCGGTCTCGGGCCTGGGGAGGATGCGCACCGTCACCTCGGTGACCACGCCCAGCAGCCCCTCGGAGCCCACCACCAGGCCCAGCAGGTCCAGCCCCGCCGCGTCCAGGGTCCGGCCGCCGAGGCGCACGACCTCGCCGTCCATCAGCGCCATCTCGACGCCCAGAACATTGTGGGTGGTCAGGCCGTACTTCAGGCAGTGCACGCCGCCGGAGTTCTCCGCGACGTTGCCGCCGATGGAACAGGCGATCTGGCTGGAAGGATCGGGGGCATAATAGAAACCCTGCCCTTCCACCGCCTTGGTGACCGCGAGGTTGGTGACGCCCGGCTGCACCACCGCCACACGGTCGGCGAAGTCGATCTCGAGCACCCGGTTGAAGCGCGCCATGCCCAGCAGCACCGCGTCGGCAAGGGGCAGCGCGCCCCCGGAGAGCGAGGTGCCCGAGCCCCTCGGCACCACCTTCACCCCCTGGTCGTGGCACCAGCGGAGGATGGCCGCGACCTGGGCGGTGGTGCGCGGCAGCACCACCAGCATGGGCGGCTGGCGATAGGCGGTCAGGCCGTCCGATTCATAGACTCGCAGGGCGTCCCGGTCGTCGATCACCCCGTCCGGAACGATGGCGCGCAGGGCCGCGGCGATCTCCCCCCTGCGGGCGAGCACGGCCTGGTCCGGCTCGGGCATCTTCAGCGACATGGGATTCGTCTAGCACGCATGCCCGAAGCGCGCCGCAGCCGCGCAGATAGTTCATCCTCACAACTATTTGCCCGCGCCGATCTCTGCGACTAGGGTCGCGACCACGCGTGCGGTCCGCCTCACAGCCCGCGCCAGAACACGACATTCGGGAGGAGTTCCAGATGCGGACCCGGCTTGCCCTGCTGCTCGGCGTGGCGCTGGCGGTATCCACAGCCTACGCCCCGGCAAGCCAGGCCGAGGAGGTCGGGCCCGGGGACTGGACGAGATTCGCCCGCGACATGAAGGGCGACCGCTATTCGCCGCTGGATCAGATCAATACGGGCAACATCGACAAGCTGAACACGGCCTGGTCGTTCAAGGTGGCGCCCGAAGGCGGCGGCGGCATCGTCAACGAGACCACGCCCCTGGCCATCGACGGAGTCCTCTACATCCCGATCGGCAAGGCCATCGTCGCGGTGGACGGCGCGACCGGTCAGGAGATCTGGCGCCACCCCCTGGAGAGCGGCGTCGCGCGGCGGGCGGTCTCCTACTGGCCCGGCGACGCGGGCCATCCGGCCCGGCTCTACTATTCGGACGGCAAGGACATCGCCGCCATCGACATGAAGACCGGCCAGACGGTCACGAGCTTCGGACAGAACGGCAAGGTTGCGCTGGATCCGCCCTCAGGCGGTCCGCCCACCGTCTACAAGGACGTGCTAATCATCGGGGCCCAGGTGGCCGAGATGCCGATCGGCCCGCCCGGCGACACCCGCGCCTTCGATGCCGTCACCGGCGCCCCCAAGTGGGTGTTCCACACCGTGCCCCGTCCCGGCGAAGCCGGCCACGAGACCTGGCTGGACGACGGCTGGAAGGGCCGTTCGGGGACCAACGTCTGGGTCTGGTACATGAACGCCGACGAGCGGACCAACACGCTCTACATGTCGGTCGGCGGCCCCTCGCCCAACTACTACGGCGGCGACCGCAAGGGCCCGGACCTGTTCGGCAATTCGATCGTCGCGGTCGATCCGGAGACCGGCAAGCTGAAGTGGTGGTTCCAGACCATCCACCACGACCTGTGGGATTCCGACCTGCCCGCGCCGCCGACGCTGGTCGACATCAAGGTGGGCGGCAAGACCGTCCCGGCCCTGGCCGAGACCGGCAAGCCGGCCTTCATGTACATCCTCAATCGCGACACCGGGAAACCGGTGTTCGGGGTCAAGGAGACGCCGGTCCCCAAGGCCGACGTGCCC
>CAZTMF010000120.1:0-8128 GCA_964614675.1 uncultured Caulobacteraceae bacterium
GCGCGCTGGCTGCTGCCGATGATCTGCCGGCGCGGGCACGTGACCAAGCGGGACATCGGCGCGATCCGGGTGTTCGACCGGGAGACCCTGTTCGAGATCACCGCCGAAGCGGCCCCACGGTTCGAGGCCGCCGTGGCCAAGGTCGACGGCGACGGAGGCAAGATCCAGCGGCTCGAGGCGGGAAGCCCGCCGCCTGATCGCAGGACCTCGGCCGGTCCGTACCGCGCGCCCCGTCCGCCTTACCGGTCCTCCACAAGAAACGACCGGGACGACGCGAACCGGAGCAAAGCCAAAAGGCCGGCGCCGGGGCCCGAACGTCCGTGGACGCCGGAGCCGCCCTCCGGCGGCGGGCCCGACGCCGCCCGCGCTTCAGCAAAGCGCCCCGCCAAGACGCTCAAGGCCAAGCGGCCGCCTTCAAAGAAGAAGCGCAAATCGAACGGCTAATCTGAGGTTTCGAAACGCCCGCGAGGCGTTGCCGTAGGTCCAACCCCTACCACCTTCGCCATTTTTCCCTGTGGCAAAGCTAGGGGTTTTCTCGGAATGACGCGTCGGTGATCCAGTAGAGCTGGAACAACCCCCAAACCCCAGAGTTTCGTCCTTGCCCAGCTCAAGCCCGAGCGGGCCGTCGCAATAGTGCGCTCAGAGTTGGCGGTCTCGATTCCTAGCTTCAGTTCCCCAAGGCGTCGCAGTCGAGAACCCGCCAGCGCCAGAGTCGAGAGGTGAGAAGATGTCGTTGGTCAAGAATTCCATCGCGAAGATCCCGATGGCCGCCCTGTTGCTCGTGGGCGGTTTGAGCTTAAGCGCCTGCGCCACGGAGAAGTACGTGGACGAGCACATCGCGGCCGTGAACATGCGTATCGATGGCGTGGACGCGAAGGCCAACGAGGGCATTCAGCGCGCCGACGCCGCCATGGCGGCCGCACAGCAGGCCAATTCGGCGGCGCAAGGCGCTATGTCGGCGGCCCAGGCCGCCAACGCCTCGGCGCAGAACGCGAACTCGCGTATCGACGGGTTGTCGACTCGCGTCGACGCCCTGGAGGCCAAGCACAGGCGTCCTCGGGGTTGACCGGCCACCGCGGAGCGCGCGACGGAAGTCCGACCGACCACCTTCGCGCCTCCGGGTGAGCGGAGACAGACGCTGCGCAGTTTTTGGGAGTCAGTGAAATGCGCGAACCCTTGAGGGCGGCGCTCGCCGCCATCGCCGCCTTGGCGCTCAGCGTCGTGATGATCGGGCCTGCGCCAGCGATGGCGCAGGCCTTGGTCCTCCAACAGTCCCCGGCGTCAGGCTCATCAAGCGACACGCCGATAGACGCGGACGCTCCGGATGCCCTGGCGGAAGCCTTCACCGCTGCGGCGCCGTCCGCCACGGTGGCCCGGATGGGCGCGTGGGCCGTGTCGTCCGGCGACAACCACGGCCTGCCGTACATCATCGTGGACAAGCCCGCCGCGGAGGTCTTCGTCTTCGACTCCGCGGGCGCGCTTCTGGGCGCCGCGCCCGCTCTGCTGGGTGTCGCGCTCGGGGACGACACCGCGCCCGGGATCGGCGACATCGCCCTGTCCAAGATCCCCCTCGACGAGCGCACGACGGCGGCTGGCCGCTTCGTCGCCCGCCTGGGACCGGCCGAGGGCATGAAGAACGTACTCTGGGTCGACTTCGACTCGGCGCTCTCTCTGCATCCTGTGATCACCTCCGATCCCCAGGAGCAGCGTCTGCAACGTCTGCGCTCGCCGTCCCCCGAAGACCGGCGCATCACCCATGGGTGCATCAACGTCCCGGCGGCATTCTACCAAAACGTGGTCCACAAGACCTTCGCGGGCACGGCGGGTGTGGTCTACATCCTGCCGGACTCACGGCCCCTGGAAGAGGTGTTCCCGGACTTCGGGATTCGGGCCGAAGCCAGCGCCCCGAGGGCGAAACATCACCAGCGCGATCGCGGGACTGACGCTCCCGCGGAGACGCTGGTCACGGGTTCGGATCCGTTCTGAACGAACGGTCGGCGAGGGCGTCCTTAGCCCGCGCGAGGCTAGGGCGTCCGAGCGCCTGTCGACGGCTCGCCTGAGGCGCGCCTGACGGCGGACGACTGCAACTGTTGTTCGCGCGCGAGGCGGTCAAGCGCGTTCTCGGACATCACCACGATGATGCGGTCGAGGGTCCGCAGTTCGTCGTCCGTCAGGCCGGCGGTCAGGACGCGCTCGCTTTCCACCGCCACTTCCACCAGCGGCGCATAGACCGCTTCCCCCGCGGGTGTCGGGCTGATCGCGACACCCGGTCCGCCTCCGGTGCTCTCTCGGCGCAGAAGACCCAGGCCGACCAGCCGCTTCACCGTGCGGCTGACTTGGCCGACGCTGCGACGCATGACGGCCCCCAGCTCGTTGATCGACAGGCCCGGCATGTCGCTCGCCCGAGCAAGCACACGCCATTCGAACTCGGACAGGCCGCTGACCCGCGAGTAGTGCATGCCGCTGCCCAGCCGGATCAGGCGCACGAGCTGCTGCAGGCCAATGTGCGCGAGCTGGCGGCTGAGCGGACCGCCCTCCTCGCCCCTGCCGAGCTGGGGCCGCGCCGCTCCAGGTCTGTTGCTTTGATCGTCGGGCACGACGGGTCCTTAACGACGGAGACCTTTATCGTAACGGCTAAGCTTCGACGCGGCAAAAATGTGACGGTTCGAAATGGTTCAAGGCCGGACTAGGGCGACATTGTCGCATCAATTTGACAATAGCAAACTGCTCGGCAAAGCTCAGGCTACCTGAGCGTAAAGCTCAGCTTCGAGCCGCCTAAGGCGGCCGATGGGAGCGCCGGCGGCGCATCCCTGGGGAGTGGAAGTCGCATCACAGGAGGGGGCGCAATGCGTCAGCAATTCCGTTCGGGACTCAAGTTCAGTGCCAGGGACATTCGGCTCGCCAGCGCGAGCGCGGCGGCCCTTTCCATCGCCCTCCTAGGCGCGAGCGCGGCCCAGGCCGCGGACGACGCCGGCAAGGCCGGCGCGACGGTGGGAGAGGTGGTGGTCACCGGCTCCCGCATCCAGCGCTCGACGTTCACCTCGCCGAACCCGGTGACGGTGATCAATGAGCAGGAGATCCAGAGGCTCAACCTCACCAACGCCGGCGACATCGTCGCCCAGCTGCCTCAGAACTCGAACTTCTTCGCCGGCAACAACGTGGGTCTCGGCAACTTCAACGTCGGCGCCCAGCTGGTGAACCTGCGCGGCCTGAACCCCTTCTTCGGCACCCGCACCCTGACCCTGATGAACACCCAGCGGGTGGTGCCGACCACCACCGGCGGCGGCGTCGACGTGACCCTGATCCCGTCGCAGCTGATCGGGCGCGTCGACACCGAGACCGGCGGCGCCTCCGCCGTCTACGGCTCTGACGCCATCGCCGGCGTCGTGAACATCATGCTCGACACCAAGCTCGAGGGGCTCAAGGCCCAGGTCGACTACAGCCAGACCAAGTATGGTGACGCACGCGATCCGCACGCCTCGTTCGCCTGGGGACATGGCTTCGCCAACGGCTCCCATCTCATCGTCGGCGCCGAGTTCGAGCACACCGAATCGGTCGGCATCTGCTCGGAGGTGCGCAGCTGGTGCGCCACCAACTATGCGCTGTTCACCAACCCCAACTTCAACACCCCGGGCGCGGCCGGCTTCGGCCAGCCGCACTACATCCTGGGCGCGGGCGGCACGGCGGCGAACCAGACTCCGACGGGCGTCCTGATCCCGTGCGTCCCCGTGCCGGGCGTCTGCATCAATCCGGGCACGCCCCTGATGCAGTTCAACGCTTCGGGTAGCGCGCTCGTGCCGTTCGTGCAGGGGAACTACCCTGCCGGGGCCGGCTTCTTCGGCTTCCAGCAAGGCGGCGACGCCAATGCGGTGGGGGCTTACGAGACCACCACCATGAAGCCGGACGTGCGCAAATACACGGGCTTGGCACACTACGACTTCCCGGTGGGCGACCGCGTCACCGGTTCGTTGGAAGGGTGGTTCGCCCGCAGCGTCGCGGTGAACCCGGTCGCCAACGGCTCCATCGGGCCTTATGCGCTCGAGGTGGGCAATGGCGTCTACGTCGGCAATGAGATCGCCGCCGACAACGCCTATCTGACGCCAGCGGAGTCCGCCTATGTGAGCGCGCTCGGCGGCCGCGCGGCCTTCGGCCGCAACATGCTGGGCACCCAAGAGGCGCGGAACCAGACCAACGACAATACCTGGCGCATCGTCGGCACCCTCAAGGGCGACCTGGGGGGCGGCTGGGGCTGGGACGCCTATGCCGAGTACGGCCGCAACGACAATAGCCAGGCGCTCTTCCACAACGTGGTCGGGCCGTTCCTGCAATATGCGACCGACGCGGTGAAGAACGGCTCTGGTCAGATCGTCTGCGGCGTGACCATCCCCGGGCGGACCAACCCCAACACGGGTCTGCCCTACTCGGCCACCGACGTCTCGCAGGCCGCGCTGAACGGCGGCTGCACGCCCATCAACCTCTTCGGCCAAGGCAACGCCACCCAGCAGGCGCTGGACTACGCCTTCCCGACGCTGAAGGAGAACTCGACCTATCTGCAGGAGGTGGTCTCCGGGAACGTCCATGGCGACCTGTTCCAAGGATGGGGCGCTGGCGCGGTGAAGCTGGCCGCCGGCGGCGAGTGGCGGCGTGAGAAGGGCAACGTCACCCACGACCTGCTCAACCAGCCGTTCTACCCGCTCTACACCTTGAGCTACGGCCTGGATTACCGCGGCACGATCGACGTGCTGGAAGGCTATGCCGAGCTCAGCGTGCCGGTTCTGAAGGACGCGCCGCTCTTCAAGTACCTGGAAGTGGACGGAGCCATCCGCGGCACCCGCAACGAGGCCGCCGACCACTCCACCGAGCCGGGCGTGCTGTCCAAGTACACGCCTGCCCAGTCCGGCCTGTCGATCACCCACTACTTCGACGCCTGGAAGGTCAACTTCCTCTGGGACGTCACCGACTGGCTGAAGTTCCGCGGGACCCGCTCGCGCGACGTGCGGGCGCCGCAGTTCCGTGAACTGTTCCAGAGCTACGCGGTCACCGCGGGCGGAGCGTTCGGCACCGTCACCAACCCCTGGTACGTGGCCGCCCACCTTCCTGTGACGACCGATACGCCGAACATCACGTCCGGCGGCAAGCTTACGCTGAATCCGGAAAAGGCCGACACGACCACCGTGGGCGTCGTGATCTCGCCGAAGTCCGGCTGGCTCCAAGGCTTCAACTTCTCAGCCGACTGGTACCAGATCTACATCAACGAGCCGATCGTCGGCCCACCCTTCGGCGTCGGCGCGCAGAACATCGTCAACCTCTGCTACCAGGGGAACGCGTCCTTCTGCTCGCTGATGACTCGGGATCCGGTCACCAACAAGATCACCTACGTCAACAACCAGGCGGTGAACCTCGGCAAGGACACCACGCGGGGCATCGACTTCGAGGCGGACTACACCCTGCCGCTCGACCGCTTCGGCGGCAGCATGCCGGGCACGTTGAATTTCCGGCTGCTGACGTCCTACCTGTACGACCTGATCATCGACGCGGGTCGCGGCGGCCTCGTCTTCAACTATGCCGGCCAATCGGGCCCGACCGCAGCCTTCGGCGGCTTCAACACCTCGCCGAAGTGGCAAGCCAATGGGTTCGTGACCTACACCAACGGACCGTTCAGCGGCACGGTGCAGGTGCGCTACGTCGGCTCCGGGCGGTTCACCACCACCAGCCCCTCGGGCGGCGTCGCGCTTGCGCCGGGCGATGCAGGCTATGACTCAACCAACGTGGACAGCATCAGCTCCAACAAGGTGCCGGCGGCGTGGTACGTGAACCTGGCCGGCTCCTACGACGTGACCAAGAACTTCACGGTCTTCGCCAACATCAACAATCTGTTCGACAAGAGCCCGCCGATGGCGCCGGGCGGCAACGGCTACCCGACCAACCCGGTCTACTTCGATACCTATGGCATGACCTGGAAGCTCGGCGTCCGCGCCCGCTTCTAGGCCGGACTTCACGACCCCTTCAGGGGCGCGGCGGGCCCTCCGCCGCGCCCTTTTTCTTTGCCTAACGCGGCGGCCGCGCCCTGACGGCCGCCTCGACCACGTCCGCACCCCACCCGGGTCCGGCGGGTAGCACCAGCTCGCCGTTCTCGATCACCGGCGGATGGGTGACGAACTCGTCCTGCCAGGGGCAGTCGTCGGCCTCGTATTCCATGATGCGCAGGTTCGAGACGATGGCCGAGAAGTGGGCCCCGATCAGGCTGGCGATGTGGCCATAGAAGTTGTGTGGCGCGACGTTCACCTCAAGCGCTTCGGCGGCCTGGGCGATCTTCAGGGACTCCGGCAGGCCGTTCCAGACGATGTCGATGATGGCGACGTCGCAGGCCCCCGCATGGAGGTAGGGCAGATAACCCTTCACCCGGTAGATCGATTCCAATGAGGCGATGGGCGTCCGGATCGCCTTCCGCACCGACGCCAGGGCCTCGGGCGCGTGCATGTCCGCCTCCAGCCAGAACAGGCCCAGCGGCTCCAGCCGATAGGCCAGCTGGCGGAGCGCCTCGGGGCTGAAGCCGAAGTTGACGTCGAGCAGCAGGCCCACGTCGGGGCCGGCGCCCGCGCGGAAGGCCTCGAGCTGTCGGACGATGGCGTCGAACATTCGGGGATCGCCGTTGCGCCCGAGCTCCAGGCCGGGCCGGAAGCCGGGATTGGTCATCCGCGGCCGCTCGCCGTCGAACAGAATGGGATTGGTCTTCAGCGCCCGGTAGCCGCGCCGCTTCACCTCGACGCCGAGCTCCGAGATGTCGTCCAGGGTCCGCACGGCCTTGCCGCCGATCCTCTGCTCGAATAGCTCGGGCATGGTCGCGCGGAACGAGCCGCAGTGGGACCAGTAGAGCGGGATCCGTTCGCGCACCGGCCCGCCGAACAGCCGGTAGACCGGGACCCCGGCCGCCTTGCCGGCGATGTCCAGGCAGGCGTTCTCGATGGCGGCGATGGCCTGGTCGGCCAGGCCCCCGGCGGCCATGCGGGTCTGGGCCCGGAGGTCGGCACCGATCCGCGCCCAGGCCTGCGGATCCTTGCCGATCAGCCCCTCGCCCAGCGCGCGGATGATCCCGGTCAGGCCGGGGTTCCAGCTGGTCTCGTTGAACTCCGACCAGCCGACGAGGCCCTCGTCGGTCTCGAGCTTCAGGAACGAGATGGTCCGCCAGCCGCCGTCGGCGTGCAGGTCCTCGACACCCGTGATGCGCATGCGCTCCCCCTGGCCGACCGTGATAGTGGCGCCGTCGCCGCGGCGCCGGAACGAGTTTCCAGCGCCGGCCGGATCGGCTAGAGCGCGTTCAGGCGGAAGTGTGCGCGGTTCCGCCGCCCGAACGCGCTCCAACGTTTGACTCTAGAGCGTGACGGCCGCCGAAACCGCTTCACACTTTCGGCTGTCACGCTCTAGGCCTTGCGCCGCAACTGCTGAGCCCGTTCCGCCACGTGTCGCAAGAGCCTTCCAAGATCCTGGTCACCGGCGGCGCCGGCTTCATCGGAGGCGCGGTCTGCCGGTATCTGGTCGCCTCGGGCGCCTCGGTGGTCAATTTCGACAAGCTGACCTACGCCGCCTGCATGGCCTCCCTCGCCGAGATCGAGGGCTCAAACCACTACGCCTTCGTGCAGGGCGACGTGGCCGACCGCGACGCCGTCCGCGCGGCCTTCGAGACCCATCGGCCCGACGCGGTGATGCACCTGGCCGCCGAGAGCCACGTCGACCGCTCCATCGAATCCGCCGAACCCTTCATCCAGACCAATGTGGTCGGAACCTATGTGATGCTGGAGGAGGCGGCCCGGTACTGGCGCAGCCTGCCCGCGGACCAGGCCGGGGCCTTCCGCTTCCTGCACATCTCCACCGACGAGGTCTATGGGTCGCTCGGCGAGGAAGGCCTGTTCACCGAGACCACGCCCTACGATCCCCGCTCGCCCTATTCGGCGTCCAAGGCCTCGGCCGACCATCTGGTCTCGGCCTGGGGACACACCTACGGCCTGCCTGTTCTGATCTCCAACTGCTCCAACAACTACGGGCCCTACCACTTCCCCGAGAAGCTGATCCCGCTGGTGATCCTGAACGCGCTGGAGGGCCGGCCCCTGCCCGTCTATGGCGACGGCGG
>CAZTMF010000121.1:0-8126 GCA_964614675.1 uncultured Caulobacteraceae bacterium
ACGTCCTTGTAGTCGATCTTCGGGGCGTTGGCGCCGGAGAACGGGCAGACCTTGCGGCGGCGGAAGAACGGGCGGCGGGCCTGTGCGGCGCCGGCGGCCGGGGCGGCGACGGTTTCGTCGGTCATGGCTTGGCGCTCCTTAGACGATCAGGTCTTCGTAGGGGTTGCGGGGACGCTCGCGCTCCCGCTCCCGGTCGCGACGGGCCAGGATCGGGGACAGCTCCAGATCCAGCTCCTCGACCTTCACGGTCATGTACCGCAGCACGTCTTCGTTGATCGACAGCTGGCGCTCCATCTCCTTCACCGCCGGCGCCGGAGCGTCGATGGCGAGCAGGGAATAGTGGCCCTTGCGGTTCTTCTTGATGCGGTAGGTGAGGTTACGCAGGCCCCAGTACTCGATCTTGGCGACCTTGCCGCCCTGTTCCTCGAGAAGCGCCTTGAGCTGGTCGTTCAAGGCTTCGGCCTGCTGCGCGGAGATATCCTGCCGCGCAATCAGCACGTGTTCGTATAGCGCCATAGTTTCCTTCTTCCTTTGGGAAGGCGGCGCCGGCCGCAGCGGAAGCTCCGCGACCGTCGACGGTTCTAGGGCGGCGTCCCGGACCGATCGTCCGGAAACTTGCGGGCCGCTCGAGACCGCATTCCTGAAAGGCGGGGCACATAGCCCGGGGGGGCGGCGAAAGCAAGGCGGCGGGGACCGCCGCGCCGTCACCGCTGCGTCTCCACCTTGAAGTTCTTCAGCTGTTCGCGGGGCAGGGACCAGTTCGGCTTCAGCGCGATGGCCTTGTTGAAGTCTTCGTAGGCGCCCTTGTAGTTGTCCTGGCCCCAGCGGGCGATGGCGCGGAAATAGTAGCCCTTTTCAGGCTCTTCCGAGCCCAGGCCGAGGCCCTGGCTGATCTCCGCCTCGGCCTCGGGAAAGCGCTGCTGGCTGATCAGATAGGCGCCCTCGCCGACATGGGCCTCGCCCATGGAGGGCATGATCCGGATGGCGGCCCGGAAGTCGCTGTGGGCGTCCTCGTTCATCCGCGCGCCGAGCTCCATCGAGCCGCGGTTCACATAGGTGCCGGCGCGGTCGTGGTCGTCCAGGGGCTCGAAGGAGATCGCTCGGGCGCACAGCTCGCGGGAATCGGCATCGGTGCGCCCCGCCCGCGCCCGGGTCGAGCACTCGCCCGCCAGGCCTCCGATGACCAAGGTCGCCGCCTGGGCGCCGCCGGCGACTACGAGCGCCAGCGCCGCTCCGATCAGCGCCGATACCAACCTCAGCATCGCCGCCTCCCATATCGTTCATACTATCACAGCTGAATCCGCGGGGTCGGTTCACGGGTTCAAACAGGGCCCGTGCGGGCATGAAGTGGGCGGACGCCGGTCCGGCCAGCGCCCGCCCTTGTCGTTTTGGCCCCGGCTCTTAGCGGGAGAAGCAGACCCGATGATGATGCCGGAACACGCAGCTGTAGTGACGTTGGTGATGATGGCCCCAATCGTGGCGGTTGTGGTGATGCCAGTCGGCGGCCAGGGCGAAGCCGGGCGCCGTCAGGGCGACGACGGCGGCCAGCACCGCGCCGTGGATGAGCTTGGTCATGTGCGTGTTCCTTTCCCAGGGACCCGCAGGCTGGCGGCCGATTTCGACATCGACTTCGCCGCTGCGATTCCAGGCGCGACGCTCGCGCGCTCAACGACCGAGTTCAAGCTTGGCCATTGCAATTTGCGGCGTCAGAAGGACTTCGTGAGCCCCACGAAGATCCCCCGCCGTGGCCCCCACTGCGGCGCCCCGACGCCGACGCCCGTGCCGTCGCGGATCTCGTAGCTCTTGTCGAAGGCGTTGATCAGATCGACCCGGACGCTGACCGGTCCCAGCGGAGCCCGGTCGAAGCTGTGCTCCACCGAGAAGTTCACCTGGGTGTAGCTCGGGAGGTGGTCGCCGTTGGGGACGGCGCCGTCCCGTCTGAGGCCCGTCCCGAACAGCAGGTCGCCCCCGAGGCGGGTTGCGCCGAACTTGTAGGACGCTCCGGCCGAGGCCGTCACCGACTGCACGTGATCGAGGAAGATGTAGTGGTCGGCGATATAGGCCAGATCCGCCGGATCGAAGTTGAATTGCTGGGACTCGATGTCCTTGCCTTGGGCCTTGAGCAGCCCGACGTTCAGATAGGCGCTGAACGGGCCGTGGGCGTAGTTGCTCGAGAAATCGACGCCCCGGATGTAGCCCTTGGCGTAATTGAACGGCGTCAGGATGATCGGGGCCCCGAACTGCCCCTCGTCGATGAGGTGGCGCACGTCCTTGTAATAGGCGTCGACCCCCAGGGTGAGCTGGCCCAGTTTCTGTTGGACGCCCGCGTCGAAGTAGTGCGAGCGCTCGGCATAGGGCAGGGCGCCGTCGACGGGGTTCGCGAACTCGGCGGTCGTGCCGTTGAATTTCATGACCGTCGGATTGGCGATCAGCTCGAAGGGGGGTGGCGTGAAATAGCGCGCATAGCCCGCGTGCAGGGTGGTCCCCGTCATGGGCGTGAGCACGAGGTTCACGCGGGGGCTCCACTGGCTTTCCTGGCGGTAGGACTCGAGCCGGTCGTAGCGGACGCCGTAGTTGAGGGTCAGCAGGCCCGGCAGGATCTTCCACTCGTCCTGGACATAACCGCTGTAGGTCCAGGCGGTCTTGAAGCCGTTGTCGGGGATGACGAGGGGGGCGTCGGAGGTCTGGTCGCCATTGGCGTCCGGCAGCACCTGGGAGCTCGTCTTGCTGGACGAGCGATCGCCTTGGACGATGACGCCGGCCCGGAGGGTGTGGGCCGGGCTCAGGGTGTAGACGCCTTCCAGCTGGACCCCGACGGCGGTGTCGCTCTTGCGGGCGTCCTGGGCGATGCCGGTGAACAGCAGGTCTCCCAGCGGATCAGGATGGAAGGTCAGGGTCGAATAGCGTGCGAACAGCGACGCTTGGCCGGTGAAGCGCTCTGTCGAGTGCTGGAAGCTGGCGATGGCGAAGGTGGTGCCTTCGCGCTGGCGCTCGTCGAGATCGTCGCTGAGGAAGTCGCCGACCCCGTTCACCACCAGGCCCGCGCCGGTGAACACCGGGCTCGGGTCGTTGGGATAGTTCGGGTGCAGCCCGCGCTGGTTGGGGATCTGGAAGGTCTGCTGCGAGGTCCCGGCGATCAGTGAGATCCGGTCCGACGAACCGAGGATGTGGTCGAAGAAGCTGAACAGCTGCAACTGGTCGGACCTGTCGTGCAGCGGCGTCGAGCTTCCGTCCGGGGATTCGACGCCGAGGCCGGTGCGCAGGAAGCTGCCCGACACGAACAGGCTGTTGGCGCCCCATGAGCCGCCGTACTCGGCGCTGGGCTCGATCTCATCGTGGCTGCCGCCGTAGATCCCGACCTGGCCGCCGCTCTGGAAGCCGTTCTTGGTGGTGATGTTGACGATGCCGGCCGTGCGCAGCCCGTACTGCGCCGGCAGGGCGCCGGTGATGAGATCGATATTGCCGGCCAGCCGCGGGCTCAGGGTCTGGCCGAAGACCGAGATGCCTTCAGGCAGGATCACATTGTTCAGCCGGTACTGGATGTCCGCGTGGTCGCCGCGGATGTGCAATTGGCCGAAGGAGTCCTGCACCACGCCCGGCGCCTGCAGGATTACCTGGTTCAGCGGCACGTTCTCGCCGCCCGGCAGGATGTCGATCACCTGCTTGGAGAGGGAATAGGTCGTGGCGCCCAGCGAGGGTTCTACGGTCTCGCGCGCGGCGTCGAGGCGGCGGGCTGTGACCACCACCTCGGACACCGTCCGGTCGGAGGGCTTGGGCGCGCTCGGGGCGGCGACGTCCTGGGCCGAGGCGGCGGACGCGGACAAGGCCAGCAGCGCGGCCGCGCCCAGCAGGCGGGATCGGCAGGCGAAGTGGATTCCGGGCGGCATGGGGCGAGGCTTAGAGAGCGGACCCGCCGCGTGGCAGAGGCGGAGTTCCCGCTCCGTCCAGGAATTTTTCCCGAAGCGACGGAAGGGGTATGACGCGGGGTCTTGAGGCTCCTCCAACCCATGTCCCTCCGAAGCCGAGTCCTCGTCGCCATCGCGCTGGTGCTTTCGATCATCGCGGCCCTGGGCGCGCTCCTGGCCGGGGTGCGGGCGCATGCATCGCTGCGCGCCGAGCTGGCGGCCGCCATGCAGGGCGCCGAGCGTGGCCTGCGCGACGCCGTCCGCACGCCCCTGAGCCAGGGCGCTCTGGACCGGTTGGTGACGGCTCATGACGGCGACCGGCACCTGCGCGCCGTGCTGCTAGGCCCCGGCGGGCGCGTGCGTCTGGCCTCGACGCCCTTCGCGCCCAGCCATGCGGCGCCCACCTGGTTCTCCGCCCTGGTCGATCCCAAGCTGGGCCCCGTGACCCTGGCCGTGCGGCAGAGGGACGAGGCGATCCGTCTGGAACCCGCGCCAGCTGCCGATGTCGCCGATTCCTGGCTGAACTTCGCCGACCTCCTGGCCGTCCTGTTCATGGCCTGCGCGCTGGGCTGCGGTCTCGTCTATCTGCTGATCGGCCAGGCCCTGCGGCCGCTCGAGGAGCTCGCCGCCTCGTTCAAGCTGATCGGGGCGGGCGACTACCAGATCCGGGTCGCCGAGCGCGGGGTTTCGGAGATCGCCGGCATCGGGCGCGCCTTCAACCTCATGGTCGGCCAGCTGGCGTCCATGCGCGGTCGCAACCGCCTGCTCGAAGAGCAGCTGCTGAAGCTGCAGGACGAGGAGCGGGCCGAGATCGCGCGCGACCTGCACGACGACATCGGGCCCTATCTCTTCGCGGTGAAGGTGGACGCCGCCATGGCGTCCCAGCTCGCGGACTCCGGCCGACCGGAAGAGGTGCGCGGCCAGCTCAGCGCGATCCAGGCCAGCGTCGCCCATGTGCAGGCGCGCGTGCGCGAGATCCTCGGCCGATTGCGCCCGGCCCAGGTGGTCGAGCTCGGGCTCGAACCCGCGGTCCATGACCTGGTGGGCTTCTGGAAAAGCCGCAGCCCGGAGATCGATTTCACCGTCGAGATCAGAGTCGACGACGCGCGGCTCTCCGAGGAGGTGCGGGAAGCCGCTTTCCGGGTGGTCCAGGAGGCCCTCAGCAACGCCGTGCGCCATGGGCGGCCGGGGCGGATCGGCGTCGCGGTCACGGACGAGGGCGCCGGCGAGCTGGTGGTCCGGATACGCGACGACGGTCGCCTCGCTGAGGGCGAACGCAGGCGTGAGCCGGGGTTCGGCATCGCCGGCATGCGGGAGCGGGTCGCCCTGGCGGGCGGCGAGCTGGTGACGGGGCAGGGCGAGGGCGCCCAGGGCTGGACCGTGACGGCACGCCTTCCCTCAGCCTTGCCGCAGGTGGCGGCGGCATGAAGATCTTGCTTGTCGACGATCACGCCATCGTTCGCGATGGGCTGAGGCGCCTGCTGCTCGCCAGCTTCCCGCACGAGATCTACGAGGCCGCCGACGGCGAACAGGCCCTGGCGACGCTGCGGGCCGAGCTCATTGGCCTGGTCATCCTCGACCTCAACCTGCCGGGACTCGGCGGCGTGGAGCTGCTGAAGCGTCTGGTCCAGACCCGGCCGCGGGTCCGCATCCTGGTGTTCAGCATGCATGCCGAGCCGCTCTATGTGTCGCGCGCCCTGGAGTCGGGAGCGGCCGGCTACATCTCCAAGAACATCGCCCCCGACGAGCTCCTGATCGCGGTCCAGCGCGTGGCGGCGGGAGGCCGGTACATCGAGCAGGAGATCGCCCAGAACCTGGCCTTCGGCCCCTCGGCGCAGCCGATCGGCCAGCTCACCGCCCGGGAGCTCGAGATCATGCGCCTGCTCGGCCAGGGCAGGAGCCTCGCCGAGATCGCCGACACCATCGGTCTTGGCTACAAGACTGTGGCCAACACCCTGACCCAGATGAAGGCCAAGCTGGGCGTCGCCCGCACCGCCGACCTCGTCCGTATGGCGGTGGAGACCGGCGTCTCATGAGCCTTCAGGCCCATGACGGGCCCGGCCCGATGGGCTAACAGGCCAGCGCCGCTTCCCGCGGCGGGCGTAGGGCAGGGGTCCGCGACGAAATGCACGGAATTGTGCAGGCATTGCCGCCGCCTCTGTTGTTGCTGGCGATCGGCCTGGCCACCAGCGCGGCGACTCTCCTCGGCGGCGCCCTGGCGTTCCGGGTGCGTGGGTACATCCGCTTCATCCTGGGCTTCAGCGCCGGGGCGGTGATCGCCGTGGCCCTGTTCGACCTCCTGCCCGAGGCGGCGCAGCTGGCGCACAAGACGGACCTGCGCGACGTCATCGTCTTCACGGGCGTCGGGTTCGCCGCCTACATGATGCTCGACCGGCTGTTGAAGCGCCTGTCGAGCGAGGGCGCCGGCCATCTGGGTCCGGCCAGTCTGACCACCCACAGCTTCCTGGACGGCGTCGGCATCGGCTTGGCCTTCCACGTCTCGACCGGCGCCGGCATCGTCCTGGCGCTCGCCGTGCTGGCGCACGACTTCTCCGACGGGGTGAACACCGTCAGTCTCAGCCTTGCGCGATCAAGCGCCCGGACGGCGCGCGGATGGCTGATCGCGGACGCTGTGGCCCCCCTCGTCGGCATCGCCGCGGCCCAGCTCATCCAGATCCCGACCGAAGACCTCGCCCTGTTGCTGGCCGCGTTCGCGGGCGCCTTCCTCTACATCGGCGCTTCCGAGCTCGTGCCGGAGAGCCACCAGCGTCATCCGCACCCCTGGACCAGCGTCGCCACCGGGCTCGGCATGGCGGTGATCTACGGGGCGGTGCGGTTGGCGGGGTAGCAGTGCGCTAGGCCCCTCGGGTCTCGCCCGCCACCCTCTCGAGGCCCGCCACGATCCTGGGCCAGCCGCCGGCCATGCCCTGGTAACCCGCCTCGTCCGTGGGCTTGAAGCCCGCGTGCTCCATGCGCACGAGCGTGCCGCCTTCGACCGGCGTCAGGGTCCAGGTCACCACCGAGTCGAGACCCCCGGCCTTCTCCTCGCCCGAGGCCTGCCACCGCCACACCAGCCGGGTGCAAGGATCGGCGGCCAGCACCTCGCAGTCGGAGGTCCCGTTCCACATCCCGGGGATCGGCGTGGCGTGGAAGTTGAATTTCCGTCCGACCACCGGCTCGTGGTCGTTCTTCATCAGCCATTCGGCGATCAGGGCGCTCTGGGTCAGGGCGCGCCAGATCTTCTCCGGCGGGTGCGGCATCAGCCGCTCCACGACGATGCTCTTGGTCTCTTCGGCGAGGCTCACGGCGGTCTCCGGCCTATTGATCCATTCGGTCCAGCAGGTCCTCCAGGCGACCGATCCGGTCCTCCCAGAAGGCGGCGTAGAGTCCAAGCCAGTCGACGAGTGCGGCCAGTCCCTCGGGGCGGGCCCGGTAGTGGGTCTCGCGGCCGTCGCGCCGATCGGCGACGAGACGCGAGCGCTTGAGCACGGCCAGGTGTTTGGACACGGCAGGTTGGGAGACGCCGGATCCCGCCGTCAGGCCGCGGACGGTCAGCTCGCCCTCGCGGCTCAGCCGCTCGAACAGTCCCCGCCGGGTTGGATCCGCAAGCGCCCTGAAGGCGTCGTCGGGTGGCCGCTGCATGCCAATTCAATAACCGACTGGTTATAAGTGAGTCAAGCCGAGGTCCTCGCGCGAAAAGAAAAGGCGGCGCACCGGATCGGGTGCGCCGCCTCTCTTGGCTCGAGGTCCGGTCCCCGCAGGGACGGTCAGCTCGCTAGCACTTGTAGTACATGTCGAACTCGACCGGGTGCGGGTGCAGCTGCAGCCGGGCGACCTCTTCCATCTTCAGCTCGATGTAGGCGTCGATGAAGTCGTCATCCATGACGCCGCCCTTGGTCAGGAACTCGCGGTCGCGGTTCAGGTTGTCGAGGGCTTCCTTCAGGCTGCCCGCGACCTCCGGCACCCGGCGCTGCTCGCGCGGCGGCAGGTCGTAGAGGTTCTTGTCCAGCGGTTCGCCGGGATGGATCTTGTTCTCGATGCCGTCGAGGCCCGCCATCAGCAGGGCCACGAAGGTCAGGTAGGGATTGCCCATCGGGTCCGGGAAGCGGACTTCGATGCGCTTGCCCTTCGGCGAGGACACCCACGGGATACGCACCGAGGCCGAACGGTTGCGGGCCGAGTAGGCCAGCTTCACCGGGGCTTCGTAGCCCGGCACCAGGC
>CAZTMF010000122.1:0-8124 GCA_964614675.1 uncultured Caulobacteraceae bacterium
AGACCAGCCGCCGCCGGGAAAAGCAGAACGCCTACAACCTCGAGCACGGCATCACCCCGGAGAGCGTGCGGCGGGACATCAAGGACCTGCTGAACAGCCCCTATGAGCGGGGCGACCGGGTCACGGTGGACGCCGGCGTGGCCGAGGACGCCCGGCCCTTCGTGGGCTCCAACTTCCAGGCCACCCTGCGCGACCTGGAGAGCCGCATGCGCGAAGCCGCCGCCAACCTGGAGTTCGAGGAAGCCGCGCGCCTGCGCGACGAGGTCAAGCGCCTGAAGATGCTGGACCTGGAGTTCGCCAACGAGGCCATGACCCAGGCGGGCGAAGCGGTGGACAGGTCCGTTCCGAAGCGCGAGCGGGCGACGGCGCGGGCGGACAAGATGCAGCGGATGCGGCGGGGGCGGCGGTAGGACGCCGCGTCTTCCACCTTGACCTCGGCCGCCCTCACGGCGACGGTCCCGCCCAGAACAATTGACGTCTGGGAGGGACGCCCGTGATGAAATTCGCCAATCCTGCGCCGCTGGGTCTGTTCGGCTTTGCCGTGACGACCATGATGCTCAGCATGTTCAACGTGAAGTGGTTCGGCCCCCTCGAGGCCTTTCCGCTGTTGATCTGCACCGCCTTCGCCTTCGGCGGCGCGGCCCAGTTCCTCGCCGGCCTGATGGAATATCCCCGCGGCAACACCTTCGGGATGGTGGCCTTCTGCTCCTATGGCAGCTTCTGGCTCGCCTTTGCGGCGTACATCTCGGGGGCCTTCGGCAAGGTTGCGCTCGGCCCCCTCGGCGCCTGGCTCGTGGTGTGGGGCGTCTTCACCTTCGTGCTGTTCCTCGCCACGCTGAAGACGGCGACGCGGGCGCTGCAGCTGGTGTTCCTGACCCTGTGGGTCGCCTTCCTGCTGCTGGGCCTCAGCCACCTCCTGAACATGGACATCCTGCATGACATCGGCGGCTGGATCGGCATGGCTTGCGCGGTGCTGGCCTTCTACACGGCGTCCGCCGAGGTGCTGAATGAGGCCCACGGCAAGACCGTCCTGCCGGTCTGAGGCGCCTCGACACGGCGGAGCGGCGCAAGCGGACGGCGTGAGGGCCGCCGCTTGCAGCCTCAGAGGTTCCGAGGACCCGGCGCGGCTCGATAGGCGGACTGGATCGCCTGGACCGCGGCCGCCAGCCGGGTCGGGTCGGGTTCGTGCTCGAAGGGCGCGCGGAAGCTGCGTCCGAGCAGAGCGCGGCTGGATCCGAGCCGCCGCTGTTCGGCGATGACCCAGGCGGGATCGACGGGCAGCCCCGCGGTCCTCGGATCGCAGACCCCTCCGATTCCGAAGGCGGCGCCGGCGTGGCGGGCGAGGCCGGCGATCTCGTCCAGGAGCGGGCCTCCCCAGAGCTCGGTCAGGCTGGCCCGGCCGAGGTCGAGCGCCAGATCGTTGAGGCCCAGGTGGAACTCGCTTGCGCAGCCGGAGGCGAGGATCGCCGGCAACTGCCGGACCGCGGACATGGTCTCGACCAGCGGCACGATCGTGCAGCGCCCGGCCACCAGGTCTCCCAGGCGGAACACCGCGTCCGCGGAGCGGAAATAGGGCAGCATCAACGCATCCGCGCCGAGCCAGAGGGACCTTTCGACCTGGTCGCGGGTCCGCTCGTGCAGAGGGTCCAGCCGCACGATCAGGGCGCCCGGGGGCAAGGCCCGGCGCACGGCCGCCACGTCCGCCCAGGTGTGGTTCGACAGGAAATACCCACGCCCCTTCTGCCGGCGGGCCTTTCCGCGGCGCTCCAGATCCACCAGCACCCGTCCCACCCCGGCCGCCGCGGCCGACGCGGCAAGGCGGACGTCATTGGTGATGAGCGTGAGCAGCAGACCCTCGGCGGTCACTCCGTCCATGGGTAGGGGATTTCCGCGGCGTCCGGCGGGAGCCGCTCTTCGTCGGTGTCCAGCCAGTCGTAGAGGGCGTCGTTGAAGTGCACGAGGGTGCACGGCTGGTCGCCGAGGGCCTGGAACCCGTGCCAGACCCCCGCCGGAACCAGCAGCATCATGGGCTCCTCCGCCCGGAGTTCGACGACCACGGGGCCGACCGGCGCGTTCGGATTGCGGGTGTCGAACAACACGAAACGGACCGATCCGGCGACCGCGGAGACCCGGTCCGCCTGGGACCTGTGGCGGTACCAGGCCTTCACCGCGCCCGGCCTGGTGGTGGTGAAATAGACGTGCCGCACCCGACGGGCCCACGCCTCGCCTTCTGTCCAGAGTTCGCGCAGGCCGCCGCGGTCGTTGAGCACTTCCCTCAGGCGCACGAGCATGCAGCCGGGCAGCACCTCCCTGGCGTGGCCCAGCCGGACCGCGCTCGCCAGCTCCACGGGCCGCGCCCCCTCCGAAAGCCTGCCCTGTTCGGCCACCAGCCGGTCGGTTTGTTTCTCGTAGTGCTTGCCCCACCCACGGAGTCGATCCTCCGCTCCGCGCCGGTCGTCGAGCTCGGCGTAGCGGGGGAGGAGATAGTCCAGCCCGAGCCGCTTGTAGTGGAGCAGGTCGAAGCTGACCCGCCTCGCCCACTGCACGCGCCCGCTGGGCGCCACGGCGTGTCGTCCCGGGCCATAGCCGATCGCCTCGATGGCCGCGGGGTCGAACAGGGCCGTCTTGTCCAGGCGGGGGTTGCGCACGCCCAGAGGCGCGGCGGCGGTCAGCGGCGCCGCCTCGGGAAACCCGTCGCTGACCATCTCCCAGCCGACCGCGCGGACGACCGTGGCCCCTTCCCGCTTCAGGGCGCCAAGGGCCTCCAGCGGCGCCGGGTGCTGCAGGAACTCGTCGATGTTGACGACCACCACCCAGTCGGCCTCGCCGCGGGAGGCCTTCCAGATGTTGTCGTAGAAGATCCGGGCCGGCTCGATATAGGACTCCGTGTCCCGGACGAAACTTCCGAGCGTGACATCCGACTGGCCGGCCAGGACGTCGAGGGAACCGTCGTCGGAGCCGTCGTCGAAGATGAAGAACCGATCGACGAACGTCCGATAATGCTCGAGGAAGTGAGGCAGCAGACGCCGCTCATTCCAGTTCAGTGCATAGAGGTGCACTATCGGTTTCAAGGGAACTGCACCTCAATTCCAGCATCATCACTGTGTCACCGCGTCCGCCAATGTCCATGGCGACGCTTGGACCGAGCCGCCTCAATCCCACCGCATCGCGGCGGTAGGCGGTTTTCGGTCACGCGCGGTCCGCTGTGGGGCGGCCCAAGGTGGTATGGTGGCGTCGATGTCCTGGTCGAGACCCCTGCTGGTCGGCCTTCTCGCGGCGTCGGCGCCGGCCGTCTCGGTCGCCGCGGAGCCGGCGCTGTCCCGGCACGACCTGATGCTGCTGAACCGCGTCACCTGGGGCGCGACGCCGGCGGACGCGGCCGAGATGCAGAGGCTCGGCGCCAGGCGCTGGCTGGAGCGCCAGCTGCACCCTTCGGCCCAGGATCGCCTGCCCGCCGAGATCCAGGCGCAGATCGACGCCCTGCCCGTCTCCCGCCAGACCCTGCCCGACCTCGTCACGGAAGGCATCCGCCTCCGGGCGGCGTTCCAGCAGCCCGCCGACCCCGCGCAGAAGCAGGAGGCCGGCAAGGTCTACAAGGAATTCATGGCCGACCGGCGCGACGACGCCGCCGTCCGCAGCCTGCTCCGCGACATCTACTCCCCCGACCAGCTCCAGGAGCAGATGACCTGGTTCTGGTTCAACCACTTCAATGTCTTCTCCCGCGCCCGCGACATCCGCCCGATGCTGGCCGACTACGAGGAGGCGGCGATCCGGCCGCATGCGCTGGGCAGGTTCCGCGACCTGCTGGAAGCCACCCTGCGCCACCCGGCCATGCTGCGCTTCCTGGACAACGACCAGAACGCCGCCGGCAGGATCAACGAGAACTACGCCCGCGAGATCATGGAGCTGCACACCATGGGCGTGGGCTCTGGCTACACCCAGAAGGACGTGCAGGAGCTGGCGCGGATCCTGACCGGGGCGAGCGTCGAGCCGAGGCCCCGGGACCCGCCGACCAAGCCGGAGCTGAACGCCCTCTACATCCGCCAGGGCGACTTCGTGTTCGATCCGCGCCGGCACGACTTCGGCGACAAGGTCTTCCTCGGCCACACGATCAAGGGCTCGGGCTATGCCGAGGTCCAGCAGGCGCTCGACATCCTGAGCCGCGAGCCGGCGACGGCCCGGCGGGTGTCGCGGCAGCTGGCGAGCTTCTTCGTCGGCGACGATCCTCCGCCCGCCCTGGTCGACAGCATGGCCCAGACCTTCCGGCGCACCGACGGCGACACCGCCGAGGTGCTGCGGACCCTGTTCGCCTCCAGGGAATTCGACGCCTCGCTGGGGACCCAGTTCAAGGACCCGGCCCACTATGTGATCTCGGCCGTGCGCATCGCCTATGGCGACCGGACGATCACCGGCGCGGTTCGGGTGGACCGCTGGATGAGCCAGCTCGCCGAGGAGCTCTATGGCCATGAGACGCCGGACGGCTATCCGCTGAACGCAGCGGCCTGGAGCGGCCCCGGCCAGATGGCGGAGCGCTTCGACGTGGCGCGCGACATCGCCGGCGGAGCCCCGACCCTGTTCGGTCAGACCGGCGGAGACAGCGGGCGGCCGATCCCGCATCCCGAGATCCAGGCCCGGCTGCAGAAGGCCAGCCTGGACGGCGACATCGGCGCGCCGACCCGCGCCGTGCTGGGCCAGGCCGCGTCGCCCATCGAGTGGAACGCCCTCTTCCTGTCCTCGCCGGAGTTCATGCGCCGATGACCGCCATGGATCGCCGCGATCTCCTGAGGCTGGGCGCCGCGGCGCCCCTGGTCGTGGCGGGCCGCGCCTGGGCGGCGCCCCAGGCTTCGACACGCCTGCTGGTGGTCTTCCTGCGCGGCGCCTATGACGCGGCCAATGTGGTGATCCCGGTCGGCAGCGCCTTCTACCACGAGGCCCGGCCGAACATCCGGATCGCCAGGCCCGACCCCGCCGATCCGGCCAGCGCCCTGCCGCTCGACGCCGACTACGGCCTGCATCCCGCCCTGAAGGACAGCATCTATCCGCTGTGGCGGAAGGGCCAGGTCGCCTTCGCGCCCTTCGCGGGCGTCGGCGACGATCTTACCCGCAGTCATTTCGAGACCCAGGACGCGCTGGAGCTCGGCCAGCCTGTGAAGGGCTCGCGCGACTACCGTTCGGGCTTCCTCGCCCGGCTTCACGGCCAGCTGACCGGCCGGGCCCAGCCGATCGCCTTCACCGAGGCCATGCCCCTGAGCTTCCGCGGCGGCCTGCCCGTGGCCAACGTCTCGGTGGTCGGGCTCGGGGCCTCGGGCGTCGACGAGCGTCGCGCCGCCCTGATCCAGCAGATGTACCAGGGCCAGCCGCTGGCCCGGTCGGTCGCCGAGGGCTTCGCCATGCGCCAGGAGGTCGCCCAGGCCCTGTCGGCCGAGATGGCCATGGCCAACCGCGGCGCTCTCTCGTCCAGGAACTTCGAGCTCGGCGCCCGCCGCATCGGCCGGCTGATGCGGTCGAGCTACAACCTCGCCTTCGTCGACGTCGGCGGCTGGGACACCCACATCAACCAGGGGGCGGCCGAAGGCTTCCTCAGCGGCCGGCTGAAGGAGCTGGGCGCGGGCCTGGCCGGCTTCGCCGAGGAGATCGGGCCAGAGGCCTGGAACGACACTGTGGTGGTGGTGGTCTCGGAGTTCGGCCGCACCTTCCGCGAGAACGGCGACAAGGGCACCGACCACGGCCACGGCAGCGTCTACTGGGTGCTGGGCGGGGGGATCAAAGGCGGCCGCATCGTGGGCGAGCAGGTGAAGCTGACTCCAGAAGCGCTCAACGAGAACCGCGACTATCCGGTGCTGACCGACTACCGCGCCCTGCTGGGCGGCCTGTTCCAGCGCATCTACGGCCTGGACCAGACGCGGCTGCAGACGGTGTTCCCGAAGGCCGAACCGAAGGACCTGCGGATCGTCTGACCGAGCGCCCGGCGTCTTCCTGGCCCGAGCAGGCTGAGCTAGGGTCCGCACAACCGGAGGGAGGGGAACATGAGCCGGAATTCCAGGACGTTCGCAGCCGCGGCCGCCGCCATCGCGCTGGTGGCCGGCGCATCGATCACTCACGCCCAGCCCGCGCCGCCGCCTGCGGCCGAAGCGCCGATCGACGCCGACCAACTGGCGCTCGCGCGGCGGCTAATGTCGATGCTCACCAATCAGATGAACTTCGGAGCGGTCATGAAGTCGATGACCGCCTCGATGCTGCAGGCCGTGCGCAAGCAAAACCCGAACATCGATCAGGTGACCATCGACCGGATTTCAGCCGCTATGGACAAGGCCGAGGCGGAGATGATGCCCGACCTCCTCGACGACGTCGCCAAGATCTATGCGCGCCATCTGACCCGCAAGGAGATGGAGGACGCGATCATCTTCTATGAGAGCCCGTCGGGCCAGTCGATGATGCACAAACTGCCGGAGATGACCGGTGAGATGGGCCCGCTCATGGTCAAATACATCCCGAGGATGCAGGCCTCGATGCTCGAAAGCCTCTGCGCCCAGAACGCCTGCACGCCCGAACAGCGCAAGGCTCTGGCCGGGCAGACCCAAAAGCCCTAGGCAGATAGCCGATGGCACGCGTCGTCGGCATCGACCATATCGTCCTCAGGGTCTCGGACTTCGAGGTCTCGCGGCGGTTCTACGACCGGCTCCTGACCTTCCTGGGCTTCGTGGAGGAATGGGACCTCGGCCGTACGGTGGGCTGGAACAACGGAGTGACCATGGTCTGGGTGGTCGAGGCCGACGCCGGCGCCAAACCGCACCACACCGGCGACATCGGCTTCCACCACTACGCCTTCGAGCTCGGCGCGGCCGAGGAGGTGGACGAACTCGGCGAGTTCCTGGAGCGCGAGGGCGTGAAGATCGTCGACCCACCCGCCGACTACCCGAGCTACGGCGAAGGCTATCGCGCGGTGTTCTTCCTGGACCCGGACGGGCTGAAGCTCGAGGGCATGTACTTCCTGGAGAAGGTCAAGCGCGGCGGCCGGCCGCCGGAACCGAAGTAGGCGTCAGGGACGAAACGCGATCAGCGCCGTCGAGGCCAGCACCTCTTCCATCGGTCCTTGGGTCTCCCACTCCGCGAACTTTCCGGCCAGCTCGGCCAGCATCTGGTCCGCCCTGTCGCCGAGGCGGGCGCGGGAGGTCGAGGAATAGGAGAGCAGGCGGTCGGCGAGTGTCTGGAGGGTCAGGGGGTGGCGCTGGATGACGCCGATCTGCTCCAGGCGGCTGAAGGGCGAGGCCAGCAGCACCGAGGCGTGCGGCCGCTCGCGGGCCTTGTGGATCGGGTGGCTGGCGTCGTCCGCGGACCAGGCGCGGTCGAGCTGCTGGAATTCCTCGAGACGCCGGTTCTCGGGCAACTTCAGCGCCTCTTCGCCGACGAGCACCACCGCGCCGCCGGGCTCGATCAGGCCGTCGAGGGTGCGCAAGGTCTCTTCGCGGTCCATCCAGTGGAAAGCGCGGCCGATCACCACCGCCTTGAAGCGTCCCACGGCTACGCCCAGGTCGTCCGAGCGGCCCTGGATCACCCGCATGTTGGGGACCCCGACGGCGGCCTCGTGGGCGAGGTTCAGCATGACGGGCTCGGGGTCCATGGCCACCACCTCGCCGACCAGGGGCGCGAAGGCGCGGGCGAGCTGGCCGGGGCCGCAGCCGAGGTCGAGCAGGCGGTCGTCCCGGGTTAGGCCGATCAGCTCGGCGGTGCGGGCGATCAGGGCCTGGGGATAGGGCGGGCGGCCGGCCAGGTAGTGGGCGGCGGCGGTCTGGAATCGGCGATCCTCGAAGTCGGCGGCGGGCTGAGCGGTCATGGCCCCGACTTGCGCCAGGAGATCGCACGACGCAACCTGCCGGCATGAGCCAGGACCTTTCGATCCTCTTCACCCCGTTCGACCTCGCGGGCCTCCACCTGAAGAACCGCTTCGTCATGCCGGCCATGACGCGGGCCCGGACGCCCCCGCCCGGAACGCCCACCGAGCTCAACGCCCTCTATTACGCCCAGCGCGCCTCGGCCGGGCTGGTGATCGCCGAGGGGACCAACCCCGTCCCCGGCGGTTCGGGATTCCCGGGTGTGCCGGCCATCTATGCGCCCGAGCACGTG
>CAZTMF010000123.1:0-8084 GCA_964614675.1 uncultured Caulobacteraceae bacterium
CGGCGAGCAGCGCTCGGGCCGCGACCTCCAGGACCTGGTGTCCAACTGCAAGACCGCCCGCGCCCACATCGAACGGCTGTCCATGCGCGCGCCCGCCTTCGCCATCGAGCAGGCGGCCATCGGCGGCCTGTTCGGCGAGCGGCCGGATCCTGAGGCCGTGGCGCGCCGGCTCGACCTCTATGCCGAGGAAGGCGACGGGCCCTGGGAAGGCGCTCCGGCCCTCGAGGGCGGCCTCGGCGGCTTCGTCTTCTCGCGGGTCAAGCGCAGCGTCTCCGAGCGGATCGTGCTGGAGGACGCCCTGGTCCATGCGCTCGACGCGCGGCGGCTGGCCGAGCGGGGGCCGGTGATGGCCGACGTGTTCGCCGCTCCGGCCACCTTCCGGCGCAAGGACAAGGCGGCGACCGTGCGCGGTCCGCTCGACCTGCTGACCGCGGTGTTCGACGCCGGCCGCAAGGGCCTGTCGATCCAGCGCTACAAGGGCCTGGGGGAAATGAACCCCGAGCAGTTGTGGGAGACGACGCTCGACGTCGACGCGCGCACCCTGCTGCAGGTGAAGGTCTCGCACTCCGACGACGCCGACGACATGTTCTCGCGCCTGATGGGCGATCTGGTCGAGCCGCGCCGCGAGTTCATCCAGGACAACGCCCTAGACGCCGAGGTGGACGTCTAGCGCTAGTTCTTCACCGCCACCGAATCGGAGATCGCCGTCTTCACCACGGGATCGGCGGGAGCCGGAGGCGGCGGCTCGTGAGCTCTCAGCCAGGCGTCCAGAGCATCGGGATGGTGGGGGCTGGCCCGCATCAGGATCTTCAGTTCGTCGGCCGAAGGCGCGGCCGAAACCCACGCCTTCTTCTCCATGCAGTGCACGAACACCGCGTGTTCCAGCCGCTTGCGCAGGCCGCCGTCGTGAAGGGCGTCCTCGTCCAGGGCCGAGCCCATGGCGCTGAGCGCCCCGTATTCGGGATTGGAATAGGCGGCGTCGGCGTCGCTCATGTGCTGGGCGGCGTTGCGGCAGGCGGCGCGGTCCTCATAGAGCTCTCCCGCGTTCGCGTGCTGACGCACGAAGAAGATGTCGTCGAAGGGCTCGCGCGCCTGGGCGGCAGAGGCCGCGATCAGAAGGACGCTTCCTGCGGCGACGGCGGCGAAAGACTTCAAGGTCATGCACGGGTTCCCGTGGCTGCGCGGCCGCCGAGGGTAGAGGGGCAGGAGCTAAACCCCAACCCCGGCGCGAATGTGGCCTTGCCGTCACAGGGGTCTGCCGACCCGTCTCGTTCATTCCACGTCAATCTTGTGGAGCGCCCTAAGCGCATTAGGTAAACACGCCCACGGGGGACGGGCGGCCGGGAGACGTGAAGATATGGCCAACGAAGGAGCCGGCGGCTCCTCCGATCGGGGAGGACGCGGCGGCGGCCCCCCACTGTTCCGTTTTCCAAGGCCCGGCGGTTCGCGCGGGCCCGGAGGACCGCCGCGCACTCTGGTGCAGTCGATCCTCTATTGGGGCGCGGTCGGCGGCATCTGGACGGTGATCCTGGTCCTCGCGGCCATAGCCGTGCTGGCCCGAGGCCTTCCCGACACCTCCAAGCTCTACCAGATCAAGCGCCAGCCCTCGATCACCTACCTGGACCGGTCCGGCGCCCTGATCGCGGTGCGCGGCAGCCAGTACGCGCCGCCAGTGGACCTGGATTCCCTGCCCGTCTACGTGCCGAGCGCCTTCGTGGCCATCGAGGACCGGCAGTTCTACCACCACCTGGGCTTCAACCCCTGGGGCATCATCCGGTCGGAAGCCTACAACCTGACCCATCCGCACGGCCCGCTGAGGGGCGGCTCGACCATCACCCAGCAGCTGGCGCGCAACCTGTTCCTGACGCCCGCGCAGAACCTGCACCGCAAGGCCCAGGAGCTGGTGCTGGCCATCTGGCTTGAGGCCAAGTTCTCCAAGAAACAGATCCTCGCCCTCTATCTGAACCGGGTCTATTTCGGCGCCGGCGCCTATGGCATCGAGGCCGCCGCCCAGCGCTATTTCAACAAGCCCGCCTCCCAGCTGAACCTCGGGGAGGCCGCGCTCCTGGCCGGCATGCTGAAGGCGCCTTCGCGCTATAGCCCGGTGTCGGACGTGGCGCGGGCCGAGCGGCGGGCGACCATCGTGCTCGACGAGATGGTGCAGAACCACAACATCACGCCCGCTGAGCGCGACGACGCCTTCCGTCATCCGGTGCGCATCTCTTCGGTGCTGGCGGCGCAAAGGGGTCAGTACTTCGTCGACTGGGTGGACTCCCAGGTGCGTCAGATGGTGGGCCAGCCGCAGGAGGACCTGGTGGTCGAGACCACCTTGGACCTGCCAATCCAGGCAGCGGCCGAGCGGACCATCTCACAGGGCGTGGCCAACGAGGGCGCGCCGCGCGGCGTGCAGCAGGCGGCGCTGATCTCGCTGGACGGTGAAGGGCGCGTGCGCGCCTACGTCGGCGGTGTGAACTACGCCGACAGCCAGTTCGACCGTGTCTCCACCGCCAAGCGGCAGGCCGGCTCCTCGTTCAAGCCCTTCGTCTATCTGACCGCCATGGAACAGGGCCACACGCCCTATGAGCAGGTGGTCGACGAGCCGATCACCATCGGCAACTGGCAGCCCAAGAACTACACGGGCCGCTACCTGGGCCGGATCACCCTGCAGACCGCCCTGGCCCAGTCCATCAACACCGTGGCGGCGCGGCTGGCCAACGAGGTCGGCACCGGCGCGGTCGCGGCCACGGCCCACCGACTCGGCATCGCCTCGCAGATCCAGACCGATCCCTCCATGGCCCTGGGCGCGGTCGAGGTCAGCCCGCTCGAGATGGCCACCGCCTACGACGCCTTCTCCAACGGCGGCTATCGCACGACCGCCTACGGGATCGAGCGGATCCGCAACGCCGAAGGTAAGGTGCTCTACGACCATGCCCAGCATCCGCCCCAGAGGCCGCAGGTGATCGGCGCGCCGGGGCTGCAGTACATGGACATGATGATGCGCCAGGTGGTGGCCGCCGGCACCGGGACGGCCGCGCGGGTCCCCGGCTACGACCTCGCCGGCAAGACCGGCACCACCTCCGACTACCGCGACGCCTGGTTCGTCGGCTTCACGGGCGGATTCGTCACCGCCATCTGGACCGGCCGCGACGACAACACCCCGATGAAGAAGGTCACCGGCGGCGGCGTGCCCGCCAGCCTCTGGCGTGAATACATGAGCCAGGCCCTGCCGCGGCTGAATGTGTCGGCCATTCCGGGCGGGGCCGCGCCGGGACCGCCGCCCAGCCAGGCCGGCGACCTGGACCAGTTGCTGTCCTCGCTCGGCATGGGCGCCACCAATGGCGAAGGCGAGCCCGTATCGCCGCAGCAACCGGGGTCCCAGCCCGCCAGGTCCGAGCCGGCCCCGGCGCAGGGAAACAACGACCTGTACTGAGACGCGTTAAGCTAAAGCCTATGCGGTTTGGCCGCTCGAACGTGCTCCGAGCGTCTTGACCCCAGAGCGCGACGGCCGGAACCGCTTAACACTTTCGGCCGATCAGCGCCCTACGGCGTGCAGGCGGGGGCCGTGGACGCGCAGCCACGCGCGGGCGCGCTTCACGTCGGGACCGAGACTCGCCACCAGGGCCCAGAACCTGGGGCTGTGATCGGCGTGAACGAGATGGCCGCACTCGTGAGCGGCGACGTAGTCCAGGACCTCGTAGGGCGCGAGGATCAGGCGCCAGGAGTAGCGCAGGCTGGCGTCCCCGCCCCGGCGCGGGGGCGTGCACGAGCCCCAGCGCGAGCGGGCGTCCATCACCGCGACCTTGGGCGTCGGCTGGTCCAGTGCCGCGGCGTAGGCGGCGGTCCGCTCGGTCAGCGCCTTCAGCGCCTCGGCCTTGAGCACCCTGAGGGCCGCGCGGCGGAAGGCCTCGCCCTCCCCCCAGGCCCTGAGCGCCAGTCCGTCCTCTTCGTAGAGGCCCTGGCGCCTGGGCCCCAGGGCCGATTTCACCCGGCAGGCGCGACCCAGCACCTGGAGCACGGCGCCGGGGGCCAGGGGTTCGGCCGGAGGCAGACGTCCGACGGCCTCGCCGATCCAGGCGGCGCGCTGGGCTGCGAAGGCCGCGGCTTCCTTGAGCCGGCGTGGAGACGGGGCGGTGGCGATGATCTCGCCGCGGGCGGCGTCGAGCCTCAGGCTGACGCGCCGGGCTCTGCGATCGACCTTGAGCCTGACGGCGCAGCCAGCCACCTCCAGCACGTCGCCGGCGGCGTAACGCGGGTTGGGCTGGGTGAAGTTGAGGCCGAGGCTTCGGATCATCTGAAGACGGCAGCTTAGCAGGAAGCTGCAGCTTGAGCCTCAATTAGGCGGATTCGAAGGCTGCTGCGAGGCGCCGGGGATATTCGGTGGCGCCTCGCAGCAACTCTGTCGCGGCTTTAGAACGCGAACTGGGACCGCAGGGTGTAGATCTTCACGTTCTCGCCGATCTGGGCGCCGGCGGAGGAGAGCCGGTTCACGTCGACGTTCTGGAAGTCGAGCAGGAACTTGAAGACGGCGTTGGGATACCAGTTGATTCCCACCGAGGTCGTCTTCTGCTCGCCGCCGCGGATGCCGCCGACCGGTGTCGCCGCCCCCGCGATGCCCGAATGGTCGTTGAGGTCCAGCACGCTGTAGCGCCCGGCGAGCTCCCAGGCGCCCCAGGTTCCCTTCGCGGGATCGAAGTTGTCGCGCGGACGGATGCCGCTGAAGCCGCCATTGCCGCTCGACCAGGCGCGCCGTTCGCCGGTCAGGGTCCAGGAGCCCTGGACGTACCAGCCCGAGAAGCTCGGGTTGAACGGAGAGCCGACGCTGGTGCGGCTCACGTCGAAGTGGGTCCATTCGCCGGCGAGATAGAGGCTCTTCCAGCTGGCGCCGCCTTCCACGCCGTAGGCGGTCAGGCCGTCGGAAGTGATGTTGCCGGTGTCGACCAGGCGGATGGAGTTGTTGTCGACGCTGGTCTCGGGCCGCTCGCGCAGGCGCACCGCTTCGGCGGGGACGCCGGGCGTGGCCGAGGTGTTCGCCGGCTTGATGACCCCCGTGACGTTGCCGCCGATGTGGACGTCGTAGTCCTTGCCGTGGATCGGATCGAACGCGGCGCGGACGATGTAGCCCTCCGACTCGCCGAACTCGGCCGCGGCGGGCGCGCCCACCACGTCGCCGGTCAGGACGCCCGAGACGTACCAGGACTTGCCGTTGAAGAAGGCCCCGACGCTCGAGCGGCCGTCGCCCCCGGCCAGGCCCCGCTCCAGCTCGGCGACGGCGGGACGCTCGGCGAACAGCTGTTCGGCGGCGCCCGTGCCGTCTTCGAGGTTCACCGGGGTCGCCCAGGCGCCGACCCGGAAGCGGGCGGCGAAGGCCTCGTTCTTCCAGCCGGCGTATTCGATCCAGGCCTGGTTCAGCACCGGAGCCTCGACGCCGCGGCCGCCGAAGTCGGCCCAGATGGCGCCGTTCCAGTCCTTGAAAGCGGTGAAGTCGACGCCGACCCGGGCGCGGCGGAAGTCGGTGCCCGAGCTCAGGTTGTTGGCCGCGGTCAGCGGGCTCACGTCGTAGTGGGCCGCGTCGAACTGGACCAGGGTGCGCAACGCGACCTTGAAGTTCCCGTCGGCGCTGGCGATGGTCGGCCGGCCGTTCGGGAAGGTGACCTTGGGGGCCGCCTTTTCCGCCTTGGCCTGGTCCTCGCGCACCGCCTGGATATTGGCCTTGGTGGAGGCCTTCAGGTCCTGGGTGGACGCCTTCAGGTCCGCGACCTCGGCCGAGAGCGACTGGAGTTCGGCTTCCAGGCGGGCGATCTGCGCGTCACGCGGATCGGGCGTCGGCTCGGACGGCGCGGTCGCCACCGGCCGCTCTGCGGCTTGGGCGCTCGGCGCGACCGCCAGAGCCAGGGCGCCGAACGCGGCGCCGGCGAGCAGCCACGAACGCGCGGCTACGGTGTGAGAAATCATGGAAACAGTCCCCTCGTCTTGGGCGGTATGCCCGGCCCTTGCCGCCTCTTTGCCCCATAAAACCTAGCTATGCAATAGATTTTATAGGGCTCTCCAATTGCGGTTATGTATTGGAACTACATAACGCAGAGCGCAATCGGGCAGAAGCCTGAGCTTGGCCTTGGACGAATACGCAGAGAGGGCGCCGCTCGCGCGACGCCCTCCCGCAACCTTGCAGATGCGGCCGTCGCCGGCCGCAGGCTGATTACCAGCGGAACTGACCGAACAGGCCCACTTCGTCGTAGGTGCCATTGTGCACCCCGCCGATGGTCCCGTTCTGGGTGGCGAAGGTGCCGTTGTTGATCTTGTCCTGCTTATAGACCAGCGAGAAGTCGACGATCTTGGTCGGCTCGTACTGCAGGCCCACGTTGAAGTAGTGGTTGCTGAGCGCCGGCGCCGTGTCCTGCTTCGGCTTCACCGAGTCGTAGCGGCCGAACACCGCCAACTGCGGGGTGAAGGCGAACGACCCCCAGCCCGACCAGCCTTCGGTCGAATTGGTCAGCAGCGGATTGGCCTGGGTGACGTCGGCCCAGTCGTTGGCGTGGAAGTACTCGCCGCCGAGCCGGATCGGGCCCTTCACATAGGCCAGGAGGGCGTCGAGGCGGGTCGCGTCGTGATAGGTCGGCGTGCCCTGGACGTCCTTGCCGAGCTTGCCGTCGTAGCCGCCGACCGCCGCGATGAAGCCGTACGCCGCGAGGCTGACGCGGCCTTCGAAGTCCATCGAGTTGGTGTGGTTCACGCCGCCGATGAAGCCGGGCTTCTTGTAGCCGTTGCCGTTGATGGCGGCGCCGGCGTAGCTCAGGGTCACATCCTTGGCGAGCGGGAACGACCCCAGGACGTGCACGCCCCAGTCGGCCGAGGTGCCGAACTTGGTGCGGTCGATCATCACGTTCTCGACGTAGCGGTAGCCGTAAAGATCCTCGACGAAGGGCACCCAGGGCAGGTCGGCCGCGCCCACGCGGAAGATCAGGGACTTGTTCAGGGTGGCCTGCAGATAGGCCTTCTTGATGTAGAGCTGGGTCGCCGAAGCCGGGCCCGAGTCGTAGTTGAAGTCCGTGGTGATATTGGCCGAGAAGACGTCGTTGAACTTGTGATCGATGCCGATATAGAAGCGCTTGATATCGAAGTTCACGCCGTTCGGCGCACCGTTCTGCTTAACACCGTCCGTCTTCTGGTCGATGTTCGACAGGTTATAGTACATCCGGCCGCTGACCGTGGTGTTGTTCCACCAGCCCGTGGGCGGCTTGATCTTGGCCACCGCCTTGTCGACGTCCGCCGGAATCCGCTTGATCTCCGAATCGGCCACGGCCTGGGCGGCCTGGGCCGATTGAGCCTGGCTGGCCGCAACCTGGGCCGCCGCCTGGGCCTGCTGGGCCGTCGAATTGACCTGCTGGGTGTAGCCTTCCTGGGCGTTCAGCCTGTCGGTCAGAGCCCGCACCTCGTCGCGCAGTTCTTCGATTTCGGCCCTGTCGGCGCTGTCATGGACAACGACCGCACCACCGTGATGGTGATGCTTCACAGGCTTGGCCTGCGCAACCGCCCCAAACCCCAGCGCAATGAGCGCGCCGAGAGCGGCCCCGCGGAAAAGCGAGGTCTTGCTCATCATGTCTCGGATCCTTTTTGAATATCCCCTGAGCCCAGCGACACGCGCTGAGCTTGGCCGTGAATTACCGGCCTACTGTGACGGCTGGCTGAAGCTTGAGTGACGGCCGTGTGACAGTTCCTCTAACCCGTCGCCGGCCATGCCCACGGCGACTGCGCCCGCAGGGATTCCCATTGCGGGGTAACGATTTGGTTAATTATGGGAATCGAACGGCGGGCGCGGTCAGGCCCGACCCTTCCGGCGGGATGCGAATGTGCTAGACACCGCCGCCCATGACCGCGCCCCTCGACCGCATCCGCAATTTTTCCATCGTGGCCCACATCGACCACGGCAAATCGACCCTGTCCGATCGTCTGATCCAGATCACCGGCGGCCTGACCGTCCGGGAGATGAAGGAGCAGGTGCTCGACTCCATGGACATCGAGCGCGAGCGCGGCATCACCATCAAGGCCCAGACCGTGCGCCTGGAGTACCGGGCCAAGGACGGCCA
>CAZTMF010000124.1:0-8050 GCA_964614675.1 uncultured Caulobacteraceae bacterium
AGGTCGGCATGCACACGTCCTCGCCCTTCGCAGACGACGTATTCGTCTCCGGCGCCGCCAAGCGCAGGGCCGACGACGAGCGTTTCACCTGGTTCATCATTCCAGTCGGCGCGCCGGGCGTTCGGGTCGTCGCTCGAAAGATCGCCGCCCGCTATCCGCATCCCGAGGTCGCGCCGCTCAGCCACCGCTACGACGAGCTCGACGCCCAGCTTTGGCTCCACGAGGTGTTCGTGCCCTTCGAGCGGGTGTTCACCGCCGAGTCTCCGCTGGGCGCCGGCCCGAGCAGCGGGGAGGGCGGCGGCCCGGTCAGGACCACCAACCTCGTGGGCTGGCTGCTTTGGCATCAGCACCATGGCTGGCTCGCCAAGCTCGAGTTCTCACTCGGCCTCGCCCTGGCGTCGCTGGAGCTGATGGGCGCCCGCAACAACCCGGTCGCCGTCAACCAGGTGATCGACATGCTGATCGAGGTGCAGACCGCGCGCACCTGCATGACCGCGGCCGAATGCGACCCGGACGCGACCGACGGCGGGTTCCTGCTGCCGGGACAGGTCCATCTGGCGTCCGCCAGCCTGCACAGCTTCCGCATCCGCCAGCAGGTGACGGAAACCCTCCGCCGTCTCCCCGGCTCGTCCCTGGTGATGTCCCCGGCGCCTGGCGACTTCGAGGACGTGGCGATGGCGGCCGGGCTCGAGGACGCGTTGGGCGGGGGCGGCTACAGCGCGCGCCAGCGCGCGGCGCTCATGAACATGATTTGGGACAACGTCTCCTCCGGCCTCGACGGACGGGAGTCGACTTACGAGATGCATGCCAACGGCGGCGTGCCTGCCTGGCGCATGCGGTTGCGGAGCGCCTTCAAGGACTACAACGCCCTGGCCAACGGCGTGCTCAAGACTTTGTCCGTCGACATGCCCGAGATCGATATCTCCTCGATCGCCGCACCGCCGCGGCCCGCGGCGCCCGGCGCGCCGGTTTCCTCGGGTCCGCCGCCCTCGCCGAAGATCCAGCCGTCCCCGGCCGAATCCCGCGCGGGCCAGTGGCTTGGGGAGACGTCCCGGCGACGCAAGGACTGAGCGGGGGCGGCGTCGCAATTGCTCGCACTATTTTCGGACTCGCGATCCGTCACGCTCGCCTGAAGGGGCGCGCGCGGGGTTTGAGATGCCGGATCGGAAGCGTGGCGCGCAGGGGGAGGAATCCGACTTCTCGCCCCGCAAGATGACCATCGCTCTGGCGTGTCTGATCGGATCGACCTTCGTGCCCTTCGTCCAGGCGACGACCAGTCCGTTCATGATGCTTCCGATGATCAGGGCGTTCGGCTGGACGCGGACCGACTACGCCTTCGCGAGCACCTTCATGTTCGTGTTCGGGTCGATCACGGCCCTCGTCTTCGGACGGGTCGCCGACCGGATCGGCGTACGGCCCATCCTCCTGGCGGGCGCGATCTTCGGCGGCGCGACCATGATCCTGCTGTCGTTCCAGAACGCCGAGCTCTGGCGGCTCTACGGGACCTACGCCCTTCTCGGGACCTTCGGATCCAGCGGCGTCGGCTACACGAAGGTGATCGGTTCGCTGTTCACGCGACACCGCGGCAAGGCGCTCGCCTTGTTCGGCGCGGAATCCACGGTCGCGCTTGCGATCCTTCCCATCCTGACGAACACCCTGATCGCCGACTTCGGCTGGCGGGGCGCGTATGTGGCGTTCGGCCTGATCATGTTCTGCGTGGTTCCGGTCATCTACTTCCTGATCCCGGAGCCGGGCGCGAAGTCTGCTGTCGGGGGCAAGCCCACAGCCGCCAAGCCGTCGAGCCAGCCCCCCGTGCTGGAGGGTATGACGGCGGCCGAGGTCCGGAAGGATCGCGTGTTCTGGCTGATCGTGCTGACCGCGGTCCTGATCGGAGGGCTCTACCAGGGCCTGATCACGCACATCGTCGCGGCCATTGTGGACAAGGGCTTCTCTCCGAGCGCTGCGGCAGGGGCCATGTCCGCATCGACGCTGGTCGGCCTGGCGGGCGCCTTCGCAGGCGGCTTTGCGCTCGACCATTTCCGCGGAGCGCGGGTCCTCGCGGTGTTCCCCGCACTCCTGGGCGTCGGGGTCGCCCTGCTGGGAGTCCTCAGCGCCTCTTTTGGCGGGCTGCCGCTCCTCATCGCGGCCGCTGGCCTGCAGGGCGCGGCGGTCGCCGCCATGCGGCCGGGGCTGACCTATCTTCTGACCAGGTTCATCGGCCTGCGCGCCTTCGGGGAAGCCAACGCCATCCAGGTCGTGTTCTCGGGACTTGCGATGGCGGCCTCGCCGCCCTTGTTCGGCATCATCTACGACAGGACGGGGTCCTATGGGCCGATGTATTGGATCCTGGCCGGCGGAGCCGCTGCGGCCGCCGTCGTCTACATGCTCCTCGGCCCCTACCGTTACGGGGCTGTCGGAGGGCCGGACGCGTCAGGCGATGAACCCGAGGCCGCAACTGGCGCTCCGACGGCGGCGGCCGTGCAGTCCTGAGCCATCGAGCCCGGAAGCCGCGGAATTCGCCGCACTATTTTCCAGCCGGCGATCCCGTCAGCCTGGATTCGCCACGATGTCGCGTCGCGAGGGTTCAGATCGGGTCGTTGCCGGCGCGGTGAGCGCGCGCGTGCGGGCGCGGGAACAAGGCAGGCTGGAATGCAGATAAATCCCCTTCACCCGCTATTCGCCGCGGAGATCATCGGGCTGGACACCTCGGCTCCGGTCACGCCCGAGGTCGTCGACTTCGTCGAGAAGGCCATGGCGAAGTACGCCGTCTGCGTCATCCGCAACGCGAGCCTGAACGACGAAGACCAGATCCGCTTCAGCCGCGCCTTCGGCGAGATCGAGATGCCGCCGGGCGCGGAGGCGAGCCGCCGACCCGGGGTCGCGCGCGAGCTGTTCGACGTGACCAATCTCGACGCCAACGGAGAGATCGCCCCCTCCAGGATGGACCCGAAGACGCAGGAGATCCTCGAGGGCTTCCACACCGACAGCCCCTTCAACACCCTGCCGACGAAATGGTCGCTTCTGCTCGGCCACATCGTGCCGCCCGAGGGCGCCAACACGAACTACATCGACATGCGGGCGGTCTATGACGACCTGCCGCAGGAGACCAAGGACCGGATCGAACACCTGGTCGCCAACCACGATCTCTTCGGCGCCTTCGAGCACCGCGGCGTCAAGTTCGGCACCGAGGAGATGCGCAAGCAGTTCCTGAGCGTGCCCCATCCGCTCGTGCGAACCTCGGCCAGCGGGCGCAAGACGCTCTACATGGGCTGGCACGCCGTCAGCGTCGAGGGGATGAGCGAGGACGAGGGCGTCGCCCTGATCGACGAGCTCTATCGCTTCGCGACACAGGAAAAGTACATCTATTCGCACAAGTGGAGGCAGGGCGATCTGGTGATCTGGGACAACCGCTGCACCATGCACGCCGCAACCCCCTACGAGCGGGACCGCTACAAGCGCGACTGCCGGCGCACCACGCTTTACGAGCGCGCTCCGGAAGCCGCCGAACATCGAGGCGAACGCGTCGCCGTCTGACGGCGAACCCGGCCTGAGAGCGCGATTATCGAAGGAACACCTTATGGCGAACAAGCGTGCGACGATCGTCATCGTCCATGGGGCATGGGTCGGCGGCTGGCGCTGGAGAGGGGTGGCCGACGTGCTGATCGGCCGGGGCCATCAGGTCTTCACGCCCACGCTCACCGGCCTGGGCGACCGGGCCCATCTGACGAGCCCGAACGTCAATCTGTCGCTCCACGCGCTCGATATCGCGAACGTCATCAAGTACGAGGCGCTCCAGGACGTCCTGCTCGTCGCCCATTCCTACGGCGGCATGCCGGTCTCGGTGGCGACGGAGCTGATCCCGGAGGGCGTCGTCCAGTCGATCCTGTACCTGGACGCCTTCTTCCCCGAGGACGGCGACAGCCTCAACGACCTGGTGCCGGGCCCGCCGCATCTGCCGGAGGATCCCAAGGATTACCTGGTGCCGCCGCCGCGCGTGAACCTGGTGGGCTTCAACGCCCACATGGACCCATCCGCACGAGCCTCATACGAGGACCGGCGTACGCCGCAATCGGTCTACTGCTTCAGCGAGAAGGCGAAGCTCACCGGCGCGCGGGACCGCATCCCGAAGAAGACCTATGTGATCGCCACCGGCTACAAGAACGACACCTTCGCGCCGATGGCGGAGAAGCTCCGCAAACGCCCAGGCTGGCGGGTGGAGGAGATGCCGTTCACGCACGACCTGCAGCACGTCGCCGTGACTGAGACCGCCGACATGATCGAGTCGGCGATCCCCTGAGGCGCCCCTCGGGAGCAGCAGGAATTCACGCCACTATTTCCGGCCAGGGCAGGAGGCAACCTAGCGGCTCGTTCCAATGGCGCGAGAGCCGCTGATGCCTGTCGACCAGAGCGGCCCGTCGCATCCCCTGCTGTCGCGCCGGTACACGACCTGGCTGGTCGTCGTGCTGCTCGTCGTCAGCACCATGAACTT
Organism: uncultured Caulobacteraceae bacterium; assembly: GCA_964614675.1. Taxonomy (GTDB): domain Bacteria; phylum Pseudomonadota; class Alphaproteobacteria; order Caulobacterales; family Caulobacteraceae; genus JANWHQ01. The sequence goes on from CAZTMF010000124.1 coordinate 4,490, forward strand.
CGCCGACCGGGCCGTGCTTTCGCTGCTGGCCCAGCCGATCAAGGAGGAGCTCAGGCTCACCGACGCCGACCTCGGCATGCTCCAGGGGCTCGGCTTCGCCATCCTCTACTCGGTGCTGGGCCTGCCGCTGGGCTGGCTGGCCGAGCGCGTGAGCCGCAGGCGTCTGATCGCCATCTGCGTGGCCATCTGGTCTTTCATGAGCGCCGCCTCGGGTCTCGCCTCCAGCTTCTCCACCATGCTCCTCACCCGCGTGGGCGTTGGGGTCGGTGAGGCGGGATTCCTGCCCCTGACCTCGTCGCTCCTGTCCGATCACTTCGGGGCGGATCGACGGGCGTCGAAGCTGGCGATCATCTCACTGGGCGCTCCGTTCGGGCTGCTTCTAGGCCAGCTGATCAGCGGCTGGGTCGCCACCCAATGGAACTGGCGGGTCGCGTTCTTGGTGACCGGGGCGCCCGGGCTGGCGGCGGCTCTGGTCGTGTGGTTTGGCCTGCGGGAACCCCCGCGGGGTCTGGTCGATGGCCACGTCGCCCCCAGCCGTCCTCCATCGTTCAAGGCGACGCTGGCGGAGCTCTGGTCGAAGCCGAGCTTCCGGCATCTCCTGGTCGGCTTCACCGTGAGCGGCTTCGCGTACAACGCCGTCAGCCAGTTCGTCCTGCCGTTCTACCTTCGCAGCTTCGGCTTGCCGCTGGCGGTCGTCGGGGCGGTGTTCGGGGTGATTGGATTCACCTCCAACGGCTCGGGCATGCTCCTGGGAGGCTTCGGCTTCGACTGGCTCTCGCGCCGTGACATGCGCTGGCTGCTTTGGGGGCCGGCCGCGATGCTCGTCTTGGGCATGCCCCTCTACGCCGGCGCCTTTGCAAGCCCCGGCCCCGGGCTGTCCTTCGCCCTGCTATGGTTCTCCAATTTCGTGCTCGCGTCCTACATCGCGCCCTCGGGCGCGGCGGCCCAGAACCTGGCCTCCCCGGGTACGCGCGCCCTGACGGCTGCGATATTGGCCGTGGCCAACGGGGTCATCGGAGCGGGCCTCGGCCCCACCGTGCTCGGCATCGCCAGCGACCTTTTCGCAGCCCACGCCTTCCACCACGGAAACTTCCTCGCGAACTGCCCGGGCGGGCGAGGGGTCTCAAAAGTTCTGGATGCGGCTTGCCGCACCGCTTCCAGCGACGGTCTGCGCAGTGCGCTCGTCTGGGTGCAGGTCGTCTATGCCTGGGCGGCGATCCACTATCTGCTGGCCGCCAGGACGTTCAGGGAGGACTTCAGCGTCCCCGCGCCGGACCGCGCCTCAGAGCGGCCGGCTTCGGCTCATCTCCAGCATGAGGGCTGAGGCCTCCATCTTCGACCGCGCCATCTCGGCGGGCGATCCGACCTGAGGCCGGTCGAGGAGCCGCCGGATCAGCCGGAAGTAGCTGGCCTGGGCGCTGGCCGGGAGGCGCTCGGCCAAGGTGTGGCGGAACCGCGCTTCATAGGCCGCCAGGCATCTGGAGAAGAGATCGATGATGGGGCTGTCCGCCAGCCGCGAGACGCAATGGACCAGGCTGAGCAGGTCATAGCGATCGAAAGGGTCGCACGCCTCCACCCGTGTCAGGGCCGCGTCGAGCTGCCGCCGTTGGGAAGGATCCGCGCGGCCCACCGCGAGCGCTGGAACAAAGCTGTTGAGCTGAAACAGGATCGTGCCGGTTGCGAAGGGATCGGCCTTGCTGCCGATCAGATAGGCCAGCACAAGACGGATGGCCCCGGCGGTCCGCCGATCGCGCACGATCAGTCCGTTGCCGCGGCCGCGGCGGCATTCGACGAGGCCGCTGTCCTCCAGGAGCCGGATGGCTTGCCTGAGCGTCAGCCGACTCACGTTGAAGCGCTCGCAGAGGTCCCATTCCGAGCCCAGCCGGGCCCCTGCGCTGCCGCTCGTCACGATCTCGGAGGCGAGCGCGCGCGCGATTCCGGTCGCCAGGGTGCCGTTCGTCCCGGGCGCACGCGACGCCTCTACTGGCTCGGAGCGAGGCGAGCGCTCCTCGAGCCAGCCGGCCAGCTCGGCGTGGGCCCGCATGGCCTCGGCTTCCGCCGCTTTCACGTCGCCACCGAGCAAGGCGCGGATCATGGCCGCGCCGGCCGGCCCACGGCCGGAGCCGCTCGCCCGCGCGCCATCCGCTCGCCCGAAGTCGATGGTGAGGCTGTTCAGGCATTCGACCAGCAGCAAAAGGATCGGCTCGCCGGCCATGCGCGCGATCTCGACCCGCGCCGCAAGCCGCCCGGACAGGTCGTCCATCTCGCTCGCGGCCTGTAGCCTGTCCAGACCTGCGCGCGGTGGATCGGCGGCCGCGGCGAGCCGCGCGGCCATGAGATCGACCGCCTCGCGCGCATCCAACATCTGGCGAAGGGTGACGCCGGCCAGGCGGAAATGATCCGCCAGCTCCTCACCGATGGTGTCTGGCTGTGGCTCGGCGAGGATGAATCCGCCGCACGGCCCGGGGCGCAGCCTTCCAAGGCCGCGGCGTTCCAGGAGTCCCATGGCCTCCCGCGCGACAGACCGGCCCACGCTGTAGCGCTCGGACAGCTCGCGCAGCGAACCCAGGGCGCCGCCGGGCGGCAGGTCGCTCGAAGCGATGTCGTCCTCGATCCGTCTCGCAAGATCTTCGGCGAGCCGGAACGCGGTCTCCCCTTCGCTGGTCGAGGCGGCGTAGATGCGTTGCGCCGCGTTCATTACGTCTCTCCCTGTGGGACTATGGAGCCAGAGAATTCGGTCGATGCAACCGAAATCGGCCCCGCCGCACCGACTCCCCCGAAGAGTAGATGTTTGAATTGTCGTCACTATTTTCAGTGGAACAGCCCCCCCACAATCGGTCGCCGTTCGCGTGCTTCAGCGTGCATCTTCCCGGAGACATGCATGGGGACAGCCCGCCGGGCGCCGTTCGGATGATCGGCGGCATCGAGGCCAAGCACCCAGGTCCCGGGAAGGGGTTCTCAACGTGAAACGGACATTCGCCGCGATCGTCCAGCGGACCTCCAAGTGGGACCAGTCCAAGCCGCCGCAGGAACAGGTCGGCTTCGCAGGTCACGCGAAGTACATGGGCGATCTGGAGGCGGACGGCTTCATCGCCTTGGCGGGCCTGCTGCTCAACAGCAACGACGTGCTCTTTGTTCTCCACGCGGACAGCGAGGACGAAGTACAGACCCGCCTCGGACAAGACCCGTGGCGCCAGGACGGCCATACGATCCTGGTTCGTCTGGAGGAGGTCGCCATCCGCACCTGGGCGCCCCTGCAGGGAGCCGAATAGGACGCCGCGCCCGTCTTGATGCGCGGCCAGACTGACAAGAATTGCTGGAGATAACGATGCGGGTATTTGTCTTCGACTGGCTCGCCTACAAAGAGAACGTCGACAGGTTTCGCATCGATGGCGAGATGCCCCGTCTCGGCCGCAAGCAATTCAATCCGCAGGCGGCGATGGACACCTATGCCGAGCATCTCGAGGCGTGGGTGGAGCTCGAGCGTCAGGGCTTCGACGGGGTGGCGATCAACGAGCACCACGCCACGCCCTATGGACTGGGCAACTCTCCGAACCTGAT
>CAZTMF010000125.1:0-7981 GCA_964614675.1 uncultured Caulobacteraceae bacterium
ACCGAGTCCATGGGCATCTTCGCCCTCGTTGTGGCCCTGCTGCTCCGCTACACCTGATCTCCGGAACCCCTCCGATCATGGCCACGGAAGTCCATCAGGTCGCCGCGGGCGCCGCCTCTGGCGGTGGCGGCGGTCTGCCTCAGTTCGACCCAACCTGGTGGGCCGGCGAGATCGTCTGGTTCACGGTGATCTTCGCCATCGTGTTCTTCCTGATGGCCAAGGTGTTCATGCCGCGGATCGGCGGCACGATCGACGAGCGCGAGAAGCGCATCACCGGCGACATCCGCCAGGCCACGGCCCTGAAGGAACAGGCCGAGGCCCAGACGGCGGAAGCCGACGCCGAAATGGCCCAGGCCCGCAGCCGCTCGCACAAGCTGGCGGCGGACGCCAAGGCTCGCGCCCAGGCGGAGGCCAGTCAGCGTCAGGCGGTGGAAGAGGCCAAGCTGGGCGAGACCGTCGCCAAGGCCGAGGCCGAAATCCGCACCGCTCGCGACGAAGCCCTGAGCCACGTCCGCGACATCGCGGGCGAGACGGCGCAGTCGATCCTCGTCCGGCTGACCGGCGAGGCGGCCTCCGGGCCCGAGCTCGACGCCGCCTTGGCGGCGCGCAGCTAGGAGACGCAGGTGGAGCTGTTCCAAGAAGCTGAGTTCTGGGTCGGCGTCGCCTTCCTGATCTTCCTCGGACTGATGGTCTGGCTGAAGGTTCCCGGGATGGCGGTGAAGCACCTCGACAGCCGGGCGGAGAAGATCCGCGCCGAGCTCGCCGAGGCCGAGCGGCTGCGCAAGGAGGCCGAGGAGCTGCTGGCCTCGATCCGCGCCCGCCGCGAGCAGGCCGAGAAGCAGGCGGTCGAGCTGCTCGCGAGCGCCGAGGCGGAAGCCCGTCAGATGGAGGCCGAGGCCCACGCCCGGCTCGAGGAGCAGATCAAGCGCCGCGGCGAGATCGCCAAGGCCAAGATCGCCCAGGCCGAGACCCAGGCCGCCGCCGACGTGAAAGCCGCCGCCGCCGAGCTGGCGGTGGAAGTCGCCGGAGCCGTCCTGGCCAAGCGCGCCCAGGGCATGAAGGTCGATCCGCTGGTCGACCAGGCCGTGAGCGACCTGTCGGTCAAGTTCCAGTAGCGGTCGTCCCCGCCCGGTCCCGAACTTCTCCGCTCATCCCGGCGAAGGCCGGGACCCAGGACAGGTCAGAACAGGCCGTCGAGGCAAGCAGGCGCCGACCTCCGCGCCTTCTGCGGCAACGCTCAAGTCGACTTGTCCTGGATCCCGGCCTTCGCCGGGACGAGCGGAACGAGGGGCGCTCCAACCAAACCTGAAGCGTCCTAGCCGCGGCTTCGCCGCAGCATCCGGCGGAGGCGGCGCAGGAAGCGGATCCGCCTTGGCAACACCAACCGCTCGGACCGGAGCGTCGCCTGCCAGGCGACGGGAAACACCTCCGGCTCGCGCCGGATCAGGCGCCGGATCGGGAAGACGATCTTCGGATGGCGCCGCTGGGCGCGGATGAAGGTGCGCCGGGCGGTGAAGGAGTTCCTCAGCACCACCACCAGGCCCGTCGCCAGGATCAGGGCGCCGGGAATGTGCAGCCATGGCAGGAGGGCGAGGGGAATGCCGATCGCCATGATCGCCAGGCCCAACCCGACCATGGCCAGGCGAACGCCTTTGCGCATCATGGCCCGCGGCTCCTCAGGAGCGAAGGACGGGGCGGTGACGCCAAAGAGCGGCATTGAGTTGACATCCTGGGCGGCCGATCCGGAACAGGCTGGGCCGGACGGGCCCACCCGATATGCGGAGAGACTATGGCCGCCGCAAGACGCGGAAAGCGCCTTGGCGATTATGCTTTTGTAATATCCGGGGGCGTGGCGCCGGCGCCTCATCCCTGAGGCGCTCAGGTCACATCCTTTCGGGCGTCTGCAAGCCGAGCAGGGACAGCACCGCCTCGAGCTGGGCCAGGGTCGCGCCGGCCAGCTGCAGGCGCGAGGCGCGCACGCCGTCGTCCTCGGCCCCCAGGACGGGACAGGTCGCGTAGAACTTTGAGAAACTCTGCGCCAGGCGGAAGGCGTGCTCGGCCAGGAAGTTCGGCGCCCGCTTGTCGTAGGCCTCCGACAGCGCCTGTTCGAAGGCGTCCAGCGCCAGGGCGAGGTCGCGCTCGGCCGGCTGGGCGATCAGCACGTGCCCGGCCTCGGCGCCTTCGTCGGCCGCCCGCCGGAGCAGGGATTTGATCCTGACCGCCTGGTACAGCAGGTAGGGGCCGGTCTTGCCTTCGAAGCTGGTGAAGCGGTCGAGGTCGAAGACGTAGCTGGTGCCGCGGAAATTCTGCAGGTCGGCGAACTTCAGCGCCGCGACCCCGACCTTGTGGGCGGTGGCCTCGAATTCCTCGGGCGACAGCTCGGCGCCGAGACCGGCTTCGTGAAGCCGCTCGCGGGCCTTGTCGCGGGCCATGGTGATCAGGTCGTGCAGCTTCAGCACCCCGCCCTCGCGGGTCTTGAAGGGCCGCCCGTCGGTCCCGTTCATGGTGCCGAAGCCGATATGCTCGAGCTCGCCGTCGTTGGCGTAGCCGGCGCGACAGGCGGCGCGGAACACCTGCTCGAAGTGGTCGGCCTGCCGCTGGTCGACGCAATAGAGCATCAGGTGCGGATCGAAGCTCTTGCGGCGGTCGAGCACCGTGGCCAGGTCGGTGGTGCCGTACATGGCCGAGCCTTCCGACGAGATCACGATCAGAGGCGGCAGCTCGCGCTTGTCGGTGTCGCGGGAGACGAACATCACTTCGGCGCCCTGGTCGTGGACCAGAAGGCCCCTGGACCTCAGCTCCTCGACCATGCCGGGGATCAGTGGATCGACGTCGCTCTCGCCCTTCCAGAGGTCGAACTCGATGCCCAGGGCCTCGAACTCGCGCTGCAGGGCCGTGCGGCTGACCGCCACGAAATGCCGCCAGAGGGCGAGATATCCCGGCCTGCCGCCCTGCAGCTCGGCGGTCGCCTTGCGCGCCCGGTCGCGATAGTCGTCGTCGGTCTTGGCCTTCGCCGCCGCGGCCGGATAGAGCCGGTCGAGAGCCTCCAGGTCGAGGTCCTTCAGCAGCACCGGCACGACCTGGCCCTCGCCGGCCTTGGCGAGCTGGTCGTCGGCCTTCCAGGTCTCCTCGGCCACGGCGCGCCAGCGCTGGTTCTCGTCGCAGGCGGCGACGATCAGGAGCCCCATCTGGAAGCCCCAGTCGCCGAAGTGGGCGTCGCCCAGCACCTCGTCGCCGCGGAAGCGGAAGATGCGCTTGATCGATTCCCCGATGATCGAGGCCCTGAGGTGGCCCACGTGCATCGGCTTGGCGACGTTCGGACCGCCGTAGTCGACGATCACCCGCCTCGGGCTCTCCACCTGGTCGGCGCCGGCGCGGGCGTCGATGGCGATCTCGTTGACGCGATTGGCCAGGGCCGCGTTGGAGACCCTCAGATTGATGAAGCCAAGCCCGGCGATCTCCACCGAGGCCAGATAGGGGTTGTCCTTCAGGCTTTCCGTCACGAGCACGGCGATCTCGCGCGGCGGGCGGCGCGCGGTCTTGGCCGCGGCCATGGCCCCGTTGCACTGGAAGTCGGCGAGATCCGGCCGGTCGGAGGCGGTGACGCGCCCGAACTCCGCGGGCAGGCCGGCCGTGGCGAAGGCGTCGGCGACGGCCTCGCCAAGCGCCCGTCTGAGATCCGTCATTGCCTGCCGGTTTGAGCCTCAACCACCTGAGGGCCGCCCGCATTGATGCGGAAGCGCTTACCCTGGCGATTGAAGTCGGCCATCTCCGGCGTCACGTCGAAACCCACGAGGATCTCGAAGTTGTCGCCCGACACCGTCTTGTCCGCGCGCGGGATCATGATGTCGTTGATGGTGTCGACGACGGCGACCCTGTCCTGCCCGGCGGAGAAATTCACCGGCAAGGTGAAGTACTCCTTGGCCAGCACCGACCGGTTCCGGTGGGTCACGGCGATCCAGTAGTTGAAGGTCTTGCGCGCTTCCACGCCCTGCGGCCCCCGGCCGAAGGCGAAGCGGATCGAGATCTTGTTGTGGATGGGCGCGATGCCCTTGTAGTCGCACTCGGCGGCCAGGCTCTGGATCTCGCCGGTGTAGGCCACCGAAGCGGAGGCCTCCTGGCTGTCCTTGAACTCCTCGTAGCGGCCGGCGTCGTAGAGCACCTTCACATAGGGGCAGGGGCCGGCGTTCTTCTGCGAGGGCAGAGGCAGCTGGCGGAGGTCCCACTCTTCCTTTTTCTTCTTCTTGTCCTCGTCGGACTGGTCGTCGTTGCTCTGGGCGACGGCCTGGATCGCCGGGACCACGGTCCAGGCGGCGACGAGGAAGGGGAAGATCAGGAGGACGCGGCGCATGGGACCTACCGGAATAATGGGCGGCGAAGCTTCGCCGCTTCGGCCAGCCAGCGCTTGATAAAGGCTCAGGAGCCCCGCCGCAACGCACCGTCCGCCCTTCGGGCGAGGCAAAGGGACGCTCCGGCGTCTCGAGCGCTTCGCAAGGTCAAGCTGGCGGCGGAGGGCCTCGCACTCTAATAGCAGCGCCATGGATCCCCTGACGTCTTCCCGCCGGCCGCTGAGCGTGCTGCTGGCCAGTCCGCGCAGCTTCTGCGCCGGTGTCGACCGGGCGATCCAGATCGTGGATCGGGCGATCGAGAAATTCGGCGCGCCGGTCTATGTGCGCCACGAGATCGTGCACAACCGCTACGTGGTCGAGCGCCTGCGCGAGCAGGGCGCCGTATTCGTCGAGGAACTCGACGACGTCCCGGACGACCGGCCGGTGATCTTCTCGGCCCACGGGGTCCCCAAGTCGGTGCCCGCCGAGGCCCGCCGACGCGAGATGCTCTATCTGGACGCCACCTGCCCGCTGGTCTCCAAGGTGCATATGGAGATCGGCCGGCACGACGCCGCCGGCCGCGAGATCATCCTGATCGGCCACGCCGGCCATCCCGAAGTGCTGGGCGCGCTGGGCCAGTTGCCCGAAGGGCGCATCACCCTCGTGGAAACCGTGGGGGACGTGGCGGGGTTGCATCCTCGCGACCCGGAACGGCTGGCCTTCGTCACCCAGACCACCCTGTCGGTGGACGACACCGCCGAGATCATCGCGGCCCTGCGCGCGCGCTTCCCCAAGGCGGCCGCGCCCCGCAAGGAAGACATCTGCTACGCCACGACCAATCGCCAGGAGGCGGTCAAGAAGATCGCGCCCCTGTGCGAACTGATGCTGGTGGTGGGCTCGCCCGCGTCGTCCAACTCCCAGCGCCTGGTCGAAGTGGCCCTCCAGGCGGGCGCGCCCGACGCCCGCCTTATCGACGACGCAAGCCAGCTCGACTGGGCCTGGTTCGAACACGTCCACGCGGTCGGCCTGACCGCCGGGGCCTCGGCGCCGGAACTTCTGGTGCAGCAGGTGATCGACGCCCTGTCCCAGCGGTTCGATGTCGAGACCGAGGAGGTCGATCCCCGCACCGAGAGCGTGACCTTCAAGCTTCCCCGGGCCGTGGCGGTCTAGCTTCCCCGCAGCGAGGCTATTTCAAGGGCGGCTTGACCCCGCCCCGCCGCTCGCCGATCAACGCGCGTGGCCGTCTACACCGACATCACCGACGCGGAGCTCGAGGCGTTCCTGGGCGAGTTCGACCTGGGCGAGGCGCTGAGCTGCAAGGGCATCGCCGAGGGGGTCGAGAACTCCAACTTCCTGGTGGAGACCACCCGGGGTCGCTTCATCCTGACCATCTACGAGCGGCGCGTGCGCGCCGAGGACCTGCCGTACTTCCTCTCGCTGATGCAGTGGCTGGCCCAACACGGGTTCCCCTGCGCCGAGCCCAAGGCCGGCCGGGACGGGGCGATCCAGCGGACCATCCGCGGCAAGCCCGCGGCCCTTGTCGAGTTCATGAACGGCCTTTCCGTGCGGCGGCCGACGGCGGCCCACTGTCGCGAGGCGGGGGAGGGGATGGCCTGGCTGCACCAGGCGTCGGCCGGCTTTCCGGGCCACCGGGTCAACGACCTTGGCCATGCGGTCTGGCCCGCCATCTTCGCCCGGCTGCAGGACGAGGCCGAGCATCTGAAGCCGGGCCTTGCGCAGATGATCGGCCGCGATGTCGAGGAGATCACGGCCGCCTGGCCCGAGGACCTGCCGTCCGGCACGGTCCACGCCGATCTCTTCCCCGACAATGTGTTCTTCCAGAACGGCAGGTTCGCCGCGGCGATCGACTTCTATTTCGCCTGCGACGACGCCTTGGCCTACGACATCGCCGTGGCCCTGAACGCCTGGTGCTTCGAACCGGACGGAAGCTTCAACGTCACCTCGGCCCGCGCCCTGATCGCCGGTTACGAGCGCCGCCGGGCGCTGTCGCCGGCCGAGAAGGCGGCCCTGCCGATCCTGGCCCGGGGCGCCGCCCTGCGCTTCTTCCTGACCCGGCTCAACGACTGGCGCTCGACGCCCGAAGGCGCCCTCGTCAAGCCCAAGGATCCCCTGGAATACGAGCGCAAGCTCGCGGTGCACCGCGCGGGGCTGCATCTGTTCGACGACGAGGCCCAGGGCGCGTGACCCCCAAGGTGGTGATCTATACGGACGGGGCCTGCAGCGGGAACCCGGGGCCCGGCGGTTGGGGGGCCATCCTGATCTCGGGCGAGCACGAGCGCGAGCTCTGGGGCGGCGATGGGGCCACCACCAACAACCGCATGGAGATCATGGCCGCCATCCAGGCGCTCGAGGCCCTGAAGCGGCCGTGCAAGGTCGAACTGCACACCGACAGCCAGTACCTGCGCACCGGGATCAGCGAGTGGCTGGCCGGCTGGAAGGCGCGCGGCTGGCGCACGGCCTCCAAGTCGCCGGTGAAGAACGAGGACCTCTGGCGGCGGCTCGACGAGGCCCGCCAGCGCCACGACGTCGACTGGCGCTGGGTCAAGGGCCACGCCGGCCACGAGCTGAACGAGCGCGCCGACGGCCTGGCCCGCAAGGGTCTGGAAGAGATCCGGATGCGCTAGGCGCCGCCGGCCGCGTCGCGCTCGGCGAAGGTCTCCTTGGCGGTCTGCAGTCCCCGGATGGCTGCGGGAACGCCCGCATAGACCGCCATCTGGGCGATCACCTCGACGATCTCCTCGCGGCTGAGGCCGACGTTCAGGGCCCCCTCGACATGCGCCTTGAGCTGGCCCGGCGCATTGCCGAGCGCGGTCAGGGCCGCGACGGTGGCGAGCTCGCGATCGCGCAGCGGAAGCTGGGGCCGCGACAGCACATCGGCATAGACGCTCTCGACGATCCAGCGGGCGAAGTCGGGCGCGACCTCGCCCAGGGTCTGGAACTGCTGGTCGCGGGCTGGGCCGTTGATCTTGGCGACGGTCGCCCAGCCGCGGTCGAAGCGTTCGCTGTCGTCTTCGCTCATCGGGACCTCAGCTGATGGCCTGGACCACGCCGCCGTCGGCGCGGATGGGCGCGCCCGAGATGGCCGAGGCCTCCCGCGAGCAGACGAAGGCGATCACTTCGGCGATCTCCTCAGGAGTGGTGAAGCGGTTCAGCAGGGTGGTGGGCCGCGCGGTGCGGAAGAACTCCTGCTCGACCTCGTCTTCGGACTTGCCGCTCTCCTGCGCCTGGCGAGCCAGGTACCCGGCGAGGGCCTCGGTCCGCGTCGGGCCCGGAAGCACGGAGTTCACCGTCACGCCGGTGCCCTTCAGCGCCTGGGCGAAACCGCGGGCGACCGCGAGGTCGGCGGCCTTGGAGAAGCCGTAGTGGATCATCTCGGTGGGGATCTGGATCCCGGATTCCGAGGAGATGAAGACGATCCGTCCCCATCCCTTGTCGCGCATCAGGGGCCCGTAGTGGCGGGTGAGGCGCACGCCCGCCAGGACGTTGACCTCGAAGCTTCTGACCCAGTCCTCGTCGGGGATCTCGAAGGCCGGCTTGAAGCCGATCCAGGCGGCGTTGTTGACCAGGATGTCGAGATCGCCGGCCTGGTCGATCACCAGCTGGCAGCCCTCGGCGGTGGCGAGATCGCCCAC
>CAZTMF010000126.1:0-7938 GCA_964614675.1 uncultured Caulobacteraceae bacterium
GTGCTGATGTTCTTCAGATTGTGCTCGCGCGCGCCGCGCACGCGGATGAAGCGGTGGGGTTCGGACATACGGCCTCGGATGCGCGATCGGAGGTCCCCCGACCGGACCTCTCTATGTAGGCCAGAGAGTCGGGTTTGCAGCAAGAACATTATGAGAACTTAAGGGGGCTGCTGACATAACGGTGTCAGCAGCGGGCGGCCGTACCTGCTCCCTCCCCCTCTGTGGGGGAAGGGTGCATGGGACCTTGAGCTTTGCCCCGGCCTATGCCCTGCTTTCCGCTGACGGGCGCAAGACCCGCTGCTGGGAGGGTTGCTGGTGAAGCGGTGGATGACGGCGGGCGCGATGGCGCTCGCGGGCGCCCTGGGCGTCTTCGGGGCGGCGACCATGTGGGGTCAGGCCCAGACGCCGGACCGGCCGACGTCCGCCGGCACCGAGACCGGCTTCGCCGTCTTCCAGACCCGCTGCATGTCCTGCCACGGCAATGCGAACGTGCCGCGCGCGCCCCAGCCGGCGGCGATCCGCCAGATGAGCCCCGAGCGGATCTATGGCGCCCTCACCAACGGCCCGATGAAGTCCCAGGGCGACGCCCTCTCGGAGGACCAGCGCCGGATGGTGGCCATCTTCATGAGCGGACGGCCGTTCGGGACCCTGCAGCAGGGCGACGCCAGCCAGATGCCCAACCGCTGCGCCTCCAATCCGCCGCTGCGCGCCCTGGACCCCGCCCGCGACTGGAACGGCTGGGGCGGGAGCCCCTCCAACGACCGGTTCAAGACCGCCTCCGGCCTCAAGGCCGCCGACGCGCCCCGCCTGAAGCTGAAATGGGCGTTCGGCTATCCCGGCGGCCTCTCGGCCTTCGGCCAGCCGACCGTCGTGGGCGGCCGCGTCTACGTCGGGACCGACACCGGCTATGTCTATTCCCTCGATGCCCGGACTGGCTGCGTCTACTGGTCCTTCCAGGCCAAGGGCACGGTGCGCAGCGCCGTGAAGCTCGCGCCGCTGAAGGGCGGCCGCCTCGGCGTCTTCTTCGGGGACTTCCACGCCAACGTCTATGGCCTGGACGCCCGGACGGGCCATCAGCTCTGGACCACCCAGGTCTCGAACCATTTCGTGGCGCGGATCACCGCCGGGATCGCGGCCTTTGGCGGCAAGCTGTTCGTGCCGGTGTCGTCCTCCGAGGAGTTCACCGCCGCGACTCTCGACTATCCCTGCTGCACCAACCGCGGCGCCGTCGTGGCGCTCGACGCCGCGACCGGCCGGCGCGTCTGGACCGCCTGGGTGGTCCCCGAGCCCAGGCCGACGCGCAAGAATTCCAAGGGCGTTCAGCTCTACGCCCCCTCGGGCGGCTCGGTGTGGAACTCCCCGACCGTCGATCCCAAGCGCGGCGCGATCTACTTCGGCACCGGCGACGCCGAGACCGAGCCCGCGCCCGCCACCACCGACGCCATCCTGGCGGTGGACATGAAGACCGGCCACAGGCTCTGGACCTACCAGGCCCAGGCCAACGACGCCTTCCTGGGCGGCTGCACCGGCGCCCAGAAGACCGAGAACTGTCCCAAGGACGTGGGGCCCGACCTCGATATCGGCAATTCGCCGATCCTGAAGAGCCTGGCTGGCGGCAAGCGTGTCCTGGTGTTCGGGACCAAGGACGGCCACGTCTTCGCACTCGACCCCGACGCCAAGGGCAGGGTGCGGTGGAAAACCACCGTCCTGCCGCCCGGCCCGGGCCGGCCCGCCGGCGTCTACTGGGGCGGGGCGGTCGACGGCTCCCACGCCTATTTCGGTCTGGCGAACGGGTCGATGGCGGCGATCGACCTGGTCACCGGCAAGAGCGCCTGGGTCTCCCAGCTGTCGGACGGCAACAACAGCGCCGCAACCAGCGCCATCCCCGGCGTCGCCTTCGAGGGCGGCATGGACGGCAAGCTGCACGCCCTCGCGACGTCCGACGGCAAGGAGCTCTGGAGCTTCGACACGGCGCGCTCGTTCGAGACGGTCAACAAGGTCGAGGCCCACGGCGGCGGCCTGGGCTCTGCGGGACCGACCGTGGCGGAGGGGATGCTGTTCGCGGGCTCGGGCTACGCCGTGGTCGGCGACCGCACCGGCAATGTCCTTCTGGCCTTCGCGCCGGGATGAGCGGGGGTACGGGGCGGTCTTAGCCCCGCTCGCCGTCCCGGCTGTCGTGGAGGCGGCGGGGCGAGTTCACCGGTCCGCCGGGCCCCATGCCCTGGTGCGCCTGGGCGTCGCCGGCGTTCGCCGGCGGGGCGCCGGGCGTCGGCGGGTTCACGGCCTGCGAGGCGGGCGCGTTCGATGCGGCCGGAGCGCCGCTGAGGGCGGGCGCCGAGCTTTCGCTCGACGCCGTCGTCGATGAGGACGGACTGCAGGCGGCCAGCGCCACGAGAAGGACGGCGCCCAGGCTGCAGCGGGTTACGGTCTGGCTCATGCTTGGAGTTCAACGCGCAAGTGCGGGTCTCGTTCACCCTGCTAGGCGAAGCGGGCGTCGGGGTGCATTGTGACGCCAATCATCTGGAACCCTGGGGGAGGGGACATGGCGAGCGTAGCGGACGCGCCCAAGGGCGGCGTGGGGGCGGGGGCGTGGATCACCCTGGTGCTCTGCTTCTGCGCGACCTTCATCGAGGGCATCGACCTGCAGTCCATGGGCATCGCGGCGCCCAAGCTCGGGCCGGAGTTCCACCTCGGGCCTCAGCAGCTCGGCAATGTGCTGCTGGCGAGCCCGCTTGGCCTGTTCTTCGGCGCCTTCATCGGCGGGCGGCTGGCCGACGCTTTCGGGCGCAAGACCGCGCTGATCCTGGCCATGCTGGTCTTCGGGCTCTTCCAGCTCGCCACCATCTGGGCGCCGGGCTACGAGGCCCTGATCGGCATCCGCTTCGCCTGTGGCCTCGGCCTCGGCGGGGCCCTGCCCAACCTGATCGCCCTGACCTCCGAGGCGCTGGGCGGCAGGAACAGCATCCTGAACGTGGTGATCACCGCTGCGGGCATGCCCACCGGCGGCGCCCTGGCCAGCTGGATCGCCTTCCAGGGCGGCGAGCATGGCGACTGGCGCACGGTCTTCTACGTCGGCGGCGTCGCGCCCCTGGTGCTTGCGCCCATCGTCCTGCTGCTCCTGCCGGAATCCCAGATGTACCGCGCGGCCAAGGCCGCCGCAGCCGAGGCCGGGCGGCGGACCAACACCTTGAAGGTGCTGTTCGGCGACGGCCGGGCCATTGCGTCGGTCCTGCTCTGGCTGGGCTTCTTCGGCACCACCCTGGTGACCTATCTGCTGCTGAACTGGCTGCCCAAGCTGCTGGTCAACGGCGGTTTCACCAAGACCGACGCCTCCTTCATCCAGATCTTCTTCAACGTCGGCAGCGCGATCGGCTCGATCTTCCTGGGCTGGCTGATGCAGCGCAAGCCGCGGCGGCTGATCCTGTTCGTCTGCTACGTCGGGGTGGCGGCCTTCCTCTACGGCCTCACCTTTGTGGGCAAGAGCGTGGTCCTGGCCGCCTGGGACGTGGCGTTCATCGGCATGTTCCTGCTGGGCGCACAGTACATCCTCTATGGCCTGTCGCCGCTGTTCTACCGGACCGAGACTCGGGGCACGGGGACCGGCGCGGCGGTGGCGGCCGGACGGCTGGGATCGGCCGCGGCGCCCAAGCTCGGCGGCATCCTCGTGGCCGCCGGCGCCAGCTTCGGCCAGGTGATGGAATCCCTGCTTCCCGTCACCGCCGTCTCGGCCGTGGCGGCCATCCTGCTGATGTTCTGCAAGCGGTCCGAGTCCTAGGATTCCGCGGCGCAGCGTCGCTTCCCCGAGCTATGCTGCACTGCGTTGAAAGGCTCTGGCGAAGGGCATATATCGGGCCTCCGCTCGCGGCCGGGATCCGCCGCTCCAAGGGCTGGACCTGATGCTGCTCACCATGATGAAGGCCAAGCTGCACCGCGCGACGGTGACCCAGGCCGACCTCGACTACGAGGGCTCCATCGCCATCGACCGCGAGCTGCTGGACGCCTCCGGCATCCTGCCCCACGAGCAGGTCGACGTGCTCAACATCACCACCGGCCATCGCTTCACCACCTACGCCATCGAGGCGCCGCCGGGCTCTCGCGTGATCGGGGTCAACGGCGCGGCCGCCAGGCTGGTCCAGCGCGGCGACAAGGTGATCATCGTCACCTATTGCCAGATCGAGGCCGAGATGGCGCGCAACTATGCGCCAACAGTGGTGCTGCTCGACGAGCAGAATGAGGTAAAGAAGGCGGCGTGAGCCCGCCGACCTTCATCCGCAGCCTCCTCGCCCTGGCGTTCCTCGCCTCGCTGGCCGCCTGCGGGCCCCACGGCAGCATCAAGATTCCCTTCAAGCTGCCCGGCCAGGACATCGGCTTCGACAAGGGCGCGCTGGAGAGCGCCATCGACGCCGGCTTCGGCGGGGTCGGCACCTGCGTGGTCATCGACGACGCCAGGAGCGGGCGCGAGGTCTATCGCTATAACTCCTACGGCGTCTGCGCCAACAAGATGCCCCCCTGCCAGACCTATGAGATCGCCGGCGACCTGATGGGGCTGGATGCGGGTCTGGTGGACCCTGTCGCCAAGGTGAAATGGGACGGGACCCCTCAGCCGGTCTCCTCCTGGCAGCAGGACGTGGACCTGAAGACCGCCTTCCAGGACTCCATCGGCTGGTGGCAGGCCCGGATCGCCCAGAGCCTGGGCCAGGACGGCGTCAAGCAGAACCTGCACCGCCTCGGTTACGGCAACGGCGAAGTGGGCGCGTCGCTCTCCAGCTTCTGGATGGGCCCCTCCCAGGGGGGCCAGCTCGGGATCTCGACCCACGAACAGGCCGATTTCCTGCACCGCCTCTATGCCGACCGGCTGCCGGTGAAACCCGCCAACGCCCTGGCGGTCCGGCTGGCCATGGTCGACGAGACGCGGGGCGGCGCCACGATCAGCGGCAAGGGCGGCGACTGCGCCACCCTGTCGGACTCCTCGCGCATGGTCGGCTGGTACGTCGGCCGGCTGACCTCGGGCGCCCACGACTGGACCTTCGCCGCCTCGCTTGAGGGGGACAGCAAGAACGCCCTGCCGGGCCTCGAGCTGGCGCACCGGGTGAAGTCGGCCTTCGCCCAGGCGGGCCTCTGGCCGGCCGCGTCCTCCGAATGACGCCCGGGCCGTGGCGCGCCCTGGCCGCGGTGCTGGCCGGCGCCGCGGTGGTGGTCTTCGGCGTGCTGGCCGGCCCCCGGCTGCTGGAGGCCGCCGATCCCGACGCCCTCTGGAAGATCGTGCATGGCGCCTGCGTCCCGCACGAACGGGTCACGCTCGATCCCGCGCCCTGCGCCTACGTCTCGCCGGGCTCGGCCCAGGAGCCGGGATTCGCCATCCTCAAGGACCGCGCCGGCGCCACCCAGTACCTGCTGATCCCCACCGACCGCGTCACCGGCATCGAGGATCCGGCGCTCCTGGAGCCGGGCGCACAGACCTACCTGGTCAGGGCTTGGGGCTTCCGCAGCCTGCTCTTCGCCCGTCTGGGCCACGACCTGCCGGCCGAGGACGTGGGCCTGGCCATCAACTCGCTCTACGGCCGCTCGCAGAACCAGCTGCACATCCACATCGACTGCATGAGGGCCGACATCCGTGACGACCTGCGCCGGCGGCAGGCCTCCATCGGCCCCGAGCTGAAGCCCCTGGCCCAGCCCCTGGCCGGCCATGCCTATGCGGCCATGGCCATCCCCGCCCGGGATCTGGAGCGCACCAACCTGTTCGGCCTCCTGGCGCGCGCCATTCCGGCCGGAAGCATGGGCCGCGAGACCCTGGTCGTGGTCGGCGCCGCCTTGCCGTCGGGCCAGCCAGGATTCGATGTCCTGGTCGACCGCACCGACCCCGCCATCGGCGACATGGCCAGCGGCGAAGAGCTGCAGGACCACGACTGCGCGGTGAAGTCCGACCAGCCCGCTGGCGGTTAAGTCCCGCTCACCACAATTCGAAACGGCCTGTTAGCCGCGGCCTTGCACTTTGGCGTGTGTCGGGTGGGGCTGCTCTCGCGGGGGTGGCCCATGTGGATGACGATCTATAACGCCCTCTCGGACGAGGGGCCGCCAGATGCCGATGCGCCGCCGGCGCATTGCCCGCATCCCAGCGCCTGCCAGCGTTTGCCGCTGGAGGAGCGGCGCAGCTTCGCCCGCGCCAGCACCACGCGATCGCTGCTGCTCGACCGCTACCGCCGGATGCTTTCCCGGCAATGCGCCTGCAACGGCGCCCGCAAGGTGGATGTGAGGACCTGATGATCACCGATCGGACCCCGCCGGCCTTGCCCGGAACGCCCGCGAAGGACGCGTTCAGCTACGCGGTGATCAGCTGTTCGGGCGAGTGGCGCGTGGTGACGGCGCGCCGCCAGTTCGGCCACTTCCACCGCCGCGCCAGCGCCTGGGCCGTCGCCGTCGAGCTGGCCAAGGAGGCCTCGGCCTCAGGCCACCGAGTCGCGCTCTACCTCCAGGGCGAGGAGTCCGACTTCGCCCTGAACTTCGTCTACCGCTCTCCTGAGCCCTAGACCCTCGATCATCCCTTCAGCCGCCCCTCGGCCTCGGCCTGCAGCGCCAGGGCGTCGGCGCGCTGGTCCGGGCTGAGCCGCGGGTCCGCCGCGAGCGCCGCGGCCCGATCGCGCGCCTGCTCCAGCTCGCCACGGCCCAGCGCGATCCGGGCGCCCATCCAGGCCAGGCCCACGTGGCCGCCGTGGCGGGCCTCCAGCGGGCCCGAGAACCGCGCCGCCTCCTCCCAGTCGCCGGCGTCGACGGCCAGCATGGCCAGGCCGAAGGCGGCGCCGAAGCTCTCGGGCTGCAGGTCCAGCCCCCGTGAAAAGAGCGCCTTGGCCTCGTCGGCCCGGCCCAGGCTGTGCAGCACTCCGGCCTTGCCGCAGAGCAGGTCGGCGTGGTCCGGCTCCAGCTTCAGCGCCTCGTCCCAGGCCAGCAGGGCGTGCTCGGACTTGCGCGCGACATAGAGGCACCCGCCGAGGTCGGCCCAGGCGAAGGCGTCGCGCGGCGTCAGCTGGGTGCGCCGGCGCAGCAGGTTGTAGGCCTGCTCGTACCGCCCCGCCGCCTGATGCTCGAGGGCCTGCCGCCTGAGCTGGGCGGCCTCGACGATCTCCTGCTGTCCGTGTGGCGCGCCCATCACTCAAATCCCGCTCGCCCCGACCAAAGCGGAGCCCTTGCAATCGCCCCCTTCCTACGGCGGTATGCCGCCCGCGTCAGCCTAAGCCGGCGGATTGGGAGGGAATGAATGGCCACATCGCAAACCGGGCGCGCCGGCCCCGACCTTTCCGGCCAGGTCGTGCTGATCACCGGTGCGGGCAGGGGCCTTGGCCGGTCCCTGGCGCTCCACCTCTCGCGCTGCGGCGCCAGGGTCGGCGTCTCCGACATCGATCCGGACAGCTGCCGCCGCACCGCCGACGACGTGGCCAAGGAGGGTGGGACGGCTTGGTCCCTGCCGGCCGACCTCTCCCGCCAGGCGGAATTCGAGCGGGTGGCCGCCGAGCTCGCCAAGGCGGCCGGCCGCATCGACGCGGTGATCAACAACGCCGCCCACCTGCGCTACGAGCCGATCGAGGCGGTGACCGAAGACACCGTCGACCTGATGTTGGGCGCGGGCCTTAAGTCGGCGATCTGGGGCTCGCAGGCCCTGGTGCGCCACATGGATCCCGAGCGCGGCGGCTCGATCGTCTTCATGTCCTCGCCGGTGGTGTTCCGCGGCTATCCGACCACGGCGATCTACAGCTCGATCAAGTCGGCGGTCACGGGCCTCATGCGTGTCCTGGCCGCCGAGCTCGGCCCCCGCAAGGTGCGCGTCAACGCCGTCTCGCCGGGCAGCGTGCCCACCCCCGGCGCCATGGGCCTGAACGACCCCAAGATCTACGAGCAGCGCGCCAAGACCATCCCGCTGCGCCGCATCGGCCGCGAGAGCGACGT
>CAZTMF010000127.1:0-7887 GCA_964614675.1 uncultured Caulobacteraceae bacterium
TGTCATAGCCGTTGTTGTACTCTTGGACGTCCTGCTCCTCGAGGTCGACCGTCTCCACGGGCTCGCCGTCGACATGCACGGTCTTGGTCTCGCCGGTGAACTGCTGGGTGGTCTCGCCGCTCCAGCCGAACCACAGGCCCGAGCATTTGCGCAGCGCCGCGCCCAGCCCCAGGGCGAGACCGCCCTGGCTCGCGCCTTCTCCGGTGGAGATGGTGACGCGATTGGACACGACGATCAGGCGGCTCATCGGACTGAGCTCCAGGGGCGGCTAAGCAGAACAGCGCAGTTGATCAACCCAACTAGCGAATAGGTCTGCGGGTAGTTCCCCCAGAGTTCGCCGTCTGCGAAGCTGATGTCCTCTGTAAATAGACCCGCGTGAGTGCGCCTGGACAGCATCTCCTCAAAAAGTGATCGCGCCTCTTCGGTGCGGCCCGCAAGATGAAGCGCCTCAATGAACCAGAAGGTGCAGAAGTTGAACGCGGTCTGGGGCTCGCCGAAGTCGTCGGGGATTGCGTAGCGCAGAAGATACGACCCGCGCCTCAGCTCCTTCTCGATGGCCTCGAAGGTGGCGCGATAGTGCGGGTCGTCGTGCGACAGGAAGCGCAGGTCGACCATCTGGAGCAGGGAGGCGTCGAGCTCGGAGCCGCCGAAGCTGGCGGCGTAGCGTCCGAGCTCGGGATTGAACGCCCGCTGCTCGATCGCGTCGCGGACCTTGGCGGCGCGATCCGACCAGAGCTCGCGTCGATCCTCCATGCCCAGCGCCGCGGCCGCATTGGCAAGCCGGTCGCAGGCCGCCCAGCACATCATCGATGAATAGGTGTGGATCGAGGCGCGAGTGCGGAATTCCCACAGGCCCGCGTCGGGCTGGTCGTGCAGGGCGTAGGCGCGCTCGCCCACCTGCTCCAGCGCGCGGAAGTCCTCGATCGTCGCGCGCCGGAGCAACCGCTCGTCGAAGAACGCCTGCACGTTCGACAGCACGATCTGGCCGTAGACGTCGTACTGGTCGTGTTCGTAGGCCTGGTTGCCGCGACGCACCGGCCCCATGCCCCGATAGCCGGGCAGGGTCTCGACGATGTGCTCCCTCAGGGCCGGCTCCAGTCCCACGCCATAGACCGGTTGCACCTTGCCGCCGCCCGAGCGGTCCACGAGGTTGCGAAGGAAGGTGAGATAGTTCTCCAGGATGTCGACGGCGCCCAGGCGGTTCAGGGCCTGGACCACGTAATAGGCGTCGCGGACCCAGCAGTAGCGGTAGTCCCAGTTGCGCCCAGAATCGGCGTGCTCGGGGATCGAGGTGGTCAGGGCCGCCACGATGGCCCCGGTCTCCTCGTAGGCGCAGAGCTTGAGCGTGATCGCCGCCCGGATCACTGGCCCCTGCCACTCCAACGGCACCGCCAGGGTGCGCACCCACTCCATCCAGTAGCGGCTGGTGTCGGCCAACATGCGGTTGCAGGTCGAGCGTATATCGCCGTCGAATGGCTCGTCGGGGCCGAGGAACATGACCAGCGGCTCCTCCAGCCGGAACCAGCGCTCGGTGAGGATGTGTGAGATCGGGCAGTCGGTGGTCAGTCGCAGCGTCACGTCGCTGCAGATGTAGCGGACGTTGTTGGAGCCCGACGTCCGTTCGGCGGGGCGCGCGCCCCAGTCCGCGGCGGGTCGCAGGCGGATGCGGACCATCGGCGCGCCGGCGAGCGGCCGCACGATCCGGATCATGGCGGTCGGCCGGTAGATCCGGCCGTGCTGCAGATAGCGGGGCGCGAAGTCGATGATCTCCAACGCGCCGCCCTTGGCGTCGACCAGCTGGGTGCGCAGGATCGGCGTGTTGCGCAGGTACTCTTGGCTCGCCTCGGTCAGGTGGTGGACGTCGAGCGCCCAAAGGCCGGGCGCCTCGTCCGACTCCGGATCGCGGTCGCCCAGCAGGGCGGCGAACACCGGATCGGAATCCACCCTCGGCGCACAGCACCAGATGTGCCGGCCCTGACGGTCGATCAGGCTGGAGATCGAACAATTGCCGATGGGGGCGAGGTCGAGGTCGATCACGTCTCGGCGCCCTGCATCAGCCCCGCCTCCAGCCACTCGCGCACGGCGTCGACGCTCTCGAGCCTGAGGTCGGCGGCGGTCGGACGCATCGGGCCTACCAGCACGCTGACGCCGCCCAGCGCCCGCGCGGCGCGGAAGCCGTTCTCGTCGGTCAGGTCGTCGCCGATGAACACCGGCGCGGACCTCTCGAACGGCGGCTCGCGCATGAAAGCCCTCAGCGCCTCGCCCTTGTCGTGGCCCGGCGTGCAGATCTCCGCCACCATGTCGCCGAGCTGCAGCTTGAGCCCGGTCTCCGCCGCGATGGACTGCGCCTCGTCGCGCACCCTGACCCCGAGCTGGGGCGCCTGGCGGTAATGCAGGGCGATGCTGAGGCCCTTGTCCTCGAGCTTGAGGTCCGGATGGGCCCTGGCCATGGCTCCCAACCGGCTTCGCGCCTGCTCGAGCGACGGGTCGATGGCCGCCTGCTCGATGGTTCCGTCGGCCCTGCGGCGCACCAGCCCGTGCACGGCCGCCACCGCCGGGACCGAGCCCTCGAGGATGCGGTCGACCTCTTCCAGGCTGCGGCCGCTGATCACCGCGAGCTTGCCACCCAGCCGCTCGCCAAGCTCGCGCAGCAACTGGGTGCGCCAGGGCTCGGGGCCCACGTCCTCCGGCTTGGCCTCGATGGCGGCCAGGGTGCCGTCGAGATCGAGGAACAGGGCGGTGGCGTCAAAGCCGGGCAGCGGCCGTGGTTTGGGCAGGGTGCGAAGCTCGCCCGCGGTCATGCGTCTTGCCTGTAAGCCATGGCTGAAACCTCCTGCGTTCGGCGCTCAGGCCCGGCTGATGACTGCGACCCGGGGGTCGGACCGTCGGCTGGGCACGGCGATCACCCGCTCGCCGGCGTGTTGGAACAGGAGATGGGCCATGGATGAGCCGACCCTCAGGTACTCGATCCTCAGGCTGTCGATGCCGATCGGCAGGTGAGGGTGGTCGATGGTGATCTCGCCGTTCCAGCCGTCGATGCTCACGCCCAGGCAGGCTTGCAACAGCATGAAGATCGAACCGGCCGCCCATGCCTGAGGCAGGCAGGCCACCGGATAGGCGACCGGCGGCTCGCCCGGCGCTCGAGGGAAGCCGCAGAACAGCTCGGGCAGGCGCATCTCGAAGGACACCGCCGTCTCGAACATCTCCGACAGCATCTCTATCACGCCGTCGCGCTCGCCGTATCGGGCCATCCCGGCCACGCACAGGGCGGTGTCGTGGGGCCAGACCGAGCCGTTGTGGTAGGACATCGGATTGTAGCGGGCCTCGCCCACCGCCAGGGTGCGCACGCCCCAGCCGCTCTGGAACGGGGCCGACATCAACTGGCGGCAGACGCGCTTGGCCCGGTCCAGCGACGGCAGCCCGCAGAACAGCAGATGCCCCGGATTGGACGCCCGGACCCGGCAGAGCTGGCCATGGCCGTCGATGGCGATGCCGTAGAGACCCTCGTCCTCCATCCAGAACCGCTCCTCGACCGCCGCGCGGATCTCCTCGGCGCGCAGCCGCCAGCGGCCGGAGGTGTCGGGATCGCCCCGACGCTCGGCAAGGCTGGCCATGGCCCGGTAGGCGGCGAAGGCGTAGCCCTGCACCTCGACCAGCGCGATGGGGCCGGCGGGGAAGCTGCCGTCGGCGTGGAAGACGGAGTCCTGGCTGTCCTTCCAGCCCTGGTTGGCCAGACCGGTGTCGGCGGCGCGCTGGTAGTCTATCAGGCCGTCGCCGTTGGAATCGCCATATTCGTCCATCCACTGGACGGCGGCGGTCAGCGAGGGCCAGAGCCGGTCGATGAAGTCGAGATCCCCGGTCCGGTCGGCGTAGGCGCCGGCCAGGGCCACGAACAGGGGCGTGGTGTCCACCCCGCCGTAGTAGCGGCCGAATGGCAGCTCTCCCAGGGTGGTCATCTCGCCCCGGCGGGTCTCGTGCATGATTTTGCCGGGCTGGGAGTCCCGGAACTTGGAGGTCTCGTGCGCCTGGGTCGAGGCCAGATAGGCCAGGACGCCCCGAGCGAGCGACGGGTTGATCCACAGCACCTGCCAGGCCGTGATGATCGCGTCGCGACCGAAGGCCGTGGAGAACCAGGGGATGCCGGCATAGGGGTAAGGGCCGGTCGGCAGGTCGGTGATCAGCAGCGACAGGTCCGAGACCGACTTCTCCACCCACTCGTTGAACAACCGTCCGGCGGTCTTGATCCGCGCCCCATGGCGGCGCTTGGCGCGCATGGCGAAACGGGCCCGGGCCGCGGCGGAGCGGAAGCGCTCGCGGCTCGGCGCCTCGAAGATCTCCTCGCCGACCTCGAGGTAAAGCTCGACCGTCCCCTCGGCGGGGATGGTCAGCGTGAACTCGGCGCGATTGCCGGTGAGCCGCGTCGGCAGTTCGGAGAAGACGATCGCGCTGGAGCGGCTCACCCCGTCCAGGCCGTCGTATCGGAACGCCACCGACCGGTCATGCGTCTCCGGCGGATGCACCTGTCCGCGGCGCGCGCGATGGCTGCCGCGCACCTCGAACATGTCGTGGAAGTCCGCGCCGTATTCGAAGTCCAGGGGCGCCAGGGCCATGTCGCGGCTGTAGTTGGTGCAGCGGATGCGCTCGTGCAGCCGGCCGTCCCAGAGGAACCGCTTGCGCTCGATGTGGATCACGCCGCGCGGCATTCCGGCGGCCGCGCCGGTGGGCGGCAAGGGCCGGTTGGTGCCGTTGGAGGTGAAGAAGACGTTGTCCTGGGCGATGGCCGCGCTCAGCAGCGACGGCGGACGACTGCCGAGCAGCAGCCGGAAGCATGACAGCACGCGGGTGTCGTTGTGGAACAGCCCGTCGGCGACGCCCAGGATGTCGCCATAGGCGTCGGCGACGACGAAAGTATCGCCGTCCTTCAGCGCGAACAGCCGGTGCGGTACGCGCGGCTCGTGTGTGTCGCCCTGCTCGACCTGCGGGCCGGGCGACGCCAAATCGTCCATACGGCAGACCTATGCGGTTTGCAGCAGGGGGATGTCGGTCTCGGAATCGGCCGAGGCCACGGCTCGTTCATAGAGGGCGAGATAGCGACGCGCCATGGCGGTCGCGGAGAAACGGAGCTCGAACTGGGCGCGGATGCGGCGACGGTCCAGCTCGCCGAGCCGCCGCACCGACCGGATGGCCTCGTCGGTGGACCCCACGATGAAGCCCGTGCGGCCGTGCTCGATCACCTCGGGCACCGAGCCGTGGTTGAAGGCGACCACCGGCGCGCCGCAGGCCATGGCCTCGATCATCACCAGGCCGAAGGGCTCGGGCCAGTTGATCGGGAACAGCAGCGCCTTGGCCGCGCCCAGGAAGGCCGGTTTGTCGCCATCGCCGATCTCGCCGATGAATTCGATCAGGGGATGGTGGAGCAGGGGCTCGACCACCTCTTCGAAATAGGCCCGGTCGGCGGGGTCGACCTTGGCGGCGATCTTCAACGGAATGCCCAGCGCCTTGGCGATGGCGATCGCCTCCACGGGTCCTTTCTCCGGAGAGATGCGGCCCAGGAAGGCCAGATAGGCGCCCTCGCCCGCGCCGAAGCGGTAGAGGTCGGTCTGCACGCCGTGCAGCACCGTGCCGGCCCAGTTGGCCCAGGGCAGGGGCCGGCGCTGATCGTCCGAGATCGACACCAGCGGAAACCGCGGCCAGCGCCGGTAGGCGTCCGCCAGCCCCTTGAGGTCGAGCCGGCCGTGCAGGGTGGTGAGGGTCTTCTCCGGCATGTCCTCGAAGAAGGGGAAGTGGATCATGTCGGTGTGGAAGTGGATTATGTCGAAGTCGCCCGCGCGCCTGCGCACCTCGTGCAGCATGGCCATGTGCGAGGCGAGGTCCGACTTCAGGGAGGCCGGGTCCAGCCGGATGGCCTGATCGCGCACGGGGACCAGCAGGGCCTTGGTCTCGGCGTCGGCGCTGGCGAACAGGGTGACCTCGTGGCCGAGCTCGACCAGGGCGTCGCACAGGTGCGCCACCACACGCTCCGTGCCGCCGTAGAACTTCGGGGGAACCGCCTCGTACAAAGGCGAGACTTGCGCGATCTTCACTCGAAACACCCTTTCACGGGCTACGTAGACGCCCCCCAACCCGCCAAGTTGAAAGGCACGACACAGGCGGCAGGTTCCAGCCGTCGCCATGGAAATCTTGACGGTGCGCGCCCTGCCCAAGCTCGAGGCGCCGGATCGAACCGAATGGGGCGCCCGGCGTTGGTCTCGCATCGGCGCGATCCGTCGCGCGCCGGGGCCTTGGAGACTGGATTGACGCCTTACCAGACCCGAATGCTCGAGCTCCTGGAGCGCCTGGAATCCACCCTGGACGAGGTGCGCGAGCTCCTCGACCGGCGCGAACGGCCGGCGCCGTCGGCCTCGGCTCGCGCTCTGGAAGCCTTCGCCGAGGACGCGTTCCGCGACCGCGACGCCTGAACCTTCCTGTCCACTGACTTCGCCTCGCCTCGCCTCGCCTTGCTTGCCGGCGCGGGCTAGACGGGGGCCGCAGGGCGCTTCAGCGCCGCGCGCCAAGGAGGGTTCATGAGCTTCACGATCTACGACGCGTCCGTTCCGGTGCTGACCGCCGCCCTGACCAACATGCAGGCCTGGATGGGCAAGGCGCTAGGCGAGGGCAAGGATGAAGCGGTGCTGATGGCCGCGCGGCTGGCGCCGGATATGCGGCCCTTCCCGGCCCAGATCCAGATGGCGTCAGACACCGCCAAGTTCGCCGTCGCCCGGCTGGCCGGGGTTGAGGCGCCGTCCATGCCTGACACCGAGGCCAGCTTCGCCGAGCTCAACGCCCGCTGCCAGAAGACCATCGACTTCATCCGCGGCGTCGACCCGTCCAAGTTCGACGGGGCCGACGAGCGCGAGGTGCAGCTGAAGTTCCCGCACGGCACAGGCTACCGGTTCACCGGCCGCGAATACCTGACCGGCTTCGTGCTGCCGAACTTCTTCTTTCACGTGACCACCGCCTACGCCCTGCTCCGGGCCAACGGCGTGGGAGTCGGCAAGCCCGATTTCCTGCAGCACCTGGGCCCGCCCAACATCACCGCTCCTTGAGACCGGCGGCGGCTGGACAGGGGCGCCGGCCGCCTCCATCATCCCCGGCGAAGGGCCAGGACGACATCGCGTGACGAGACGCGACGTCGGGGGGCGGCGCATCATGAAATCGATACTTATCGCCGGGGCGGTGCTCGCCTGCGCGGTCTTGCCCGCGGCGGCGCAGCAGACCGACTGGAGCAAGGTCGAGATCAAGACCACCGACCTCGGCCATGGGGTGCATTTTCTGAACTGGCCGGGCGGCGACAGCTTGGTGCTGACCGGGCCCGATGGGGTCCTGCTGGTCGACACTTCCGTACCCCAGATGGCCGACAAGATCACAGCCGCGGTCGCTAGGCTGACCGACAAGCCGATCCGTTACGTCGTCAACACCCACGCCCACGCCGACCACTTCGGCGCCAACGAGGCCATGGCCAAGGCCGGGGCGGTCATCATCGCCCATGACAACCTCCGCAAGCGGATGGCCGACGGCCAGTACATCGCCGCCTTCAATCAGAAGATCCCGCCCTCGCCGTCGGCCGCCCTGCCGGTGATCACCTATGCCGACGGGGCCGTGCTGCATCTGGACGGCGAGACGGTGGAGCTGATCCACGTCCCCAACGCCCATACCGACAGCGACACCGTCGTCCGCTTCCGGACCGCCGGTGTCGTCCACATGAGCGGGGGATTTGGCCCGGGCGGGACCTATCCCTTCTACGACATCTCCTCGGGCGGATCGTTGAAGGGGGTGATCGCGCTGCAAGAGCGCGTGCTGTCCTTCGCCGACGACAACACCCGGATCATCGGCGACGAGGGCGAGCCA
>CAZTMF010000128.1:0-7878 GCA_964614675.1 uncultured Caulobacteraceae bacterium
GGCGAGCGCGAGAAGCTGCTGCAGATGGAGCAGGCGCTGCACGGACGCGTGGTCGGTCAGGACGAGGCTCTGACCGCCGTGTCGGACGCGGTGCGCCGCGCCCGGGCCGGCCTGAAGGACCCGAACCGGCCCATCGGCTCGTTCATGTTCCTGGGCCCCACGGGCGTCGGCAAGACCGAGCTGACCAAGGCCCTGGCCGAGTTCCTGTTCGACGACGAGTCCGCCATCACCCGGATGGACATGTCCGAGTACATGGAGAAGCACTCGGTCAGCCGCATGATCGGGGCCCCTCCCGGCTATGTCGGCTATGACGAGGGCGGCGCCCTGACCGAGTCCATCCGCAGGCGGCCCTATCAGGTCGTGCTGTTCGACGAGATCGAGAAGGCGCACCCGGACGTGTTCAACATCCTGCTGCAGGTGCTCGACGACGGCCGCCTGACCGACGGCCAGGGGCGAACAGTCGATTTCAGGAACACCCTGATCATCATGACTTCCAACATGGGCGCGGAGTACCTCGCCAATCTGGAGGACGATCAGGACGTGGAGGTCGCCCGCGTGGCGGTCATGGAGGCGGTGCGCCGGCACTTCCGGCCCGAGTTCCTGAACCGGATCGACGAGATCATCCTGTTCAAGCGGCTCGGCCGGGCGCAGATGGATTCCATCGTCAGGATCCAGCTGAAGCGGGTGGAGAAGCTGCTGGCCGACCGGCGCATGACCCTGGCGCTGGACGACGCGGCCCTGCACTGGCTGGGCGAGCGCGGCTACGATCCGGTCTATGGCGCCCGGCCGCTGAAGCGGGTGATCCAGAAGGACTTGGTCGATCCGATCGCCAAGAAGCTGCTCGCCGGCGAGATCGCCGACGGCGAGGTGATCCATGTCGGCGTCGGACACGACGGCCTGGAGATCGGCAAGGTGACGCTACAGTGAGTGATCGATGCGGGGCCCCGGCGCCGGCGCGCCCCGCATCACCGCTCCGCCGATCAGCAGCCAGATCAGCCCCGCCAGGACGAACAGGGTGAGGATCAGGATCGGCCCGAAACCGGCCGAACGCCGGCGCGCGACGGCGATGGCCTTGCCGGTCTGGAGGGGCTGTCGATGGCGGGCCAAGGTGAGCATGCCGCCAGCATCGCGCCGCCGAGCTGAACCATGGCTGATCGCGCTCTGAAGGCGCCGTTCAGGTTTGGCGAGCCTCCCCCAGGGCGTGGAGGTTAGTGGACGGGTGTCCCGACACCGGCGCCGGTCAAGAGCACCATGATCGCCGCGGCGATCACCAACGCTCCGCCGATCACGGCCGCGGCGACATAGCCGCGATACCGCCGCCGGCTGGGGCGGAACATGCTGACATAGGCCAGAGGTCTGGGTTGGTCGGCTTCGCTGCCGAAAATCCGGTGGTGCGACATGGAACTGGTAACTGAACTGACCTTCGAACTCCGGTGCTGATCGTGCGCCACTGTGGCGCTTCGATGGCTTCACATCCCGGTGATCGAAGGGACGTTGTGGGCTTCGTCGTGAACCGTGGCTGAGCGGCCACGAACCTGCTCGAAGAGAGGGCGGCGGCCCCGCGGCCGCCGCCCCGCATCTGCCGTCTAGATCAGGCTGGACCTACCAGCAGCGCCGACGAACGACATAGGCGTAGGCGTAGGGATCCCACACCGTGTAGCTGCGGCACCGTGGCCCGTAATAGTAGCCGTACCGATCGCCGTAGGGCCGATCATAGTAGTAGCCGTTGTTGTAGTAGGGGTGCGACGAGCTTGCGATGGCCGCGCCCACGGCGAGGCCCGCGATGCCGGCCGCTACGGCCGCGCCCGAGTTGTCGTGATGATGGTAATCGCCGTGGCGGTACTGCGCCGACGCGGTCGAACCGAGGCCCAGGCCGCCAAGCAGCGTAGCGGCAGCCAGTCCAGTGGCGATGATCTTGCGCATGGAGACTCTCCTTCGCGTTTCTTTTCGCCCCTCTGGACCTGAGAAACGCGCGAAGGCTGTTCGGGCTCCCTCGAAAGACTTGCGAAGCGCGCGCGACAACCTTTGCCGCGGCGAGATCACCTCGGCAGTAAGCTTGCAGGCCGCTGAAGTTCTACTGAAGGACGACCGTCCGCACGCCGCCCGTGCGGGTGTCGACGCGGCGCATCAGGGCGATGGAGGGGCCGCCGCCGGGCGCCTCGGCCACGACGATCACGAACCAGACGCCGCCCGGCAGGCCGGAGAACACGAAATGGCCGCCGGCGTCACAGGCCGCCTTGCGGACATAGGCCGAGTAGTCGTCCGAAGGGCGGTTGGCCTGGCGGCTGCGCACTTCGCTCACCGGCAGGGCGGCGCGCTCGGTCGAGCCGTAGAGCGACTCGATGCGGCGACGGCTGTAGGGCGCGTCGGGCGTCAGCACCGCCTGGCCGGCGCAAGCGTAGTGGCGTCCGCCCTGGGTGTAATCGACCAGGCCGCGCACCGTCGCCGAGCCATGGTCGGTCGACCAAGCGAAGTCGGAGGGACGGAACGCCGCGACTGGCGGGCCGGGAAGCGGCCCCGGCGGAGGCGGTCCGTAGTCCTCGGCGCAGGCGCCGAGCGCCGCGCAGATCGTGCCGATAGCCAGGAATCTGAGTTTCATCACGTCGCGCCCTAAACGCAGCAAAGCCCCTCAGAGCGAGCTCTAGGTCCAGCCGAGCTCCAGATAGGCTGACGAGCGACTAAAGGAAATCCCTGAGATAGGCCACCAGAGGCGCGTCGGCCGGCGGCATGGGCAGTTCGTCCATCTGGGCGGGCCGCACCCAGCGGATCTTCGGGTGCTCGATGGCGCGAGGAGTCCCCTCCCACCGACGGCAAAGATAGAGCGGCATCAAGAGGTGGAAGTCGTCATAGCTGTGAGAGGCGAAGACGAAGGGCGCAAGGCAGGCGGCGGCCACCTCGATGCCCAACTCCTCGCGCAGTTCGCGGATCAGGCAGGCCTCAGGCGTCTCGCCGGGCTCCAACTTGCCTCCGGGGAACTCCCAGAGACCGGCCAGCGCCTTGCCCTCCGGCCGCTGGCACATCAGCACCCGGCCGTCGGCGTCGACCAGGGCGCATGCCGCCACCAGCAGCAACCGCTTGCCGTTCGTTGCCCCCGCAGCCACGCTTTCGACCGAATTCAAACCAATATCCTAGGGATTGGAATGAAGTCTGTTAGACGGGCGGGTCCAGGCGACATAGCGTTTGCCCTCGCTCGAGGAGACCGTGGTGGAGGACGCAAGCCTTCGAAAGCCGAGCCATGTGGACGCTCACGTCGGCTCGCGTATCCGGCTCCGTCGCAAGCTCTTGGGCCTTTCCCAGCAGCAGCTGGCCGAGCAGCTCGGCCTCACCTTCCAGCAGGTGCAGAAGTACGAGCGGGGCGTCAACCGCGTCAGCGCCTCCAAGCTCTATGAAACGGCCCAAGTGCTGGGCGCGCCGGTCATGCACTTCTTCGAAGGCCTGGACGGCGAACCGCAGTTCGACCGGCCGCCCGCCAGCGAGGCCGCGGTCACCGCCTTCCTGATGACCCCCGAGGGGCTCGAACTGGCGACCCTGTTCCCGCGCATCCCCAAGGGCCGCATGCGCCACCAGGTGCTGGAGCTGGTCAGGACACTGGCCGAAGTCTGAGCCCGACCTCAGGACCGGTAGTCGCCGTTGATCTCGACGTAGCGCTTGGTCAGGTCGCAGGTCCACATGACCGCCGAGGCCCGCCCGACGCCGACATCCACGCCGATCTCGAGCTCGGGCTTCTTCATATAGGCCGACATCTTGCGCTCGTCGTAGGTGGGCGAGATGGCCCCGTCTTCGGCCGCTTTCAGCTCTCCGAAGCGGATCGACAGCCGCTCGCGGTTCACCGGCTCGTCGGCCCGGCCGGCGGCCATGACGATGCGGCCCCAGTTGGCGTCCTCGCCCGCGATAGCGGTCTTCACCAGGAGCGACTCAGCGATGGTGCGGGCGATCTTGCGCGCCGAGGCCGGCGTCTCGGCGCCCGTGACCTCGACCTTGACGAACTTGGTCGCGCCCTCGCCGTCGCGGACCAGCTGCCAGGCGAGGTTCAGCATCACCTGCTCGAGCTTCTCGCGGAAATCGGACAGCCGGCGGTCACCGGCCCGGCTGATGCGGGGCGCGCCCGACTGGCCGGTGGCGAACAGGAGGCAGGTGTCGTTGGTCGAGCGGTCGCCATCGACCGTCACGGCGTTGAAGGTGCTGCGCGTATAGAGCTGGAGCAGGGTCTGTAGCGCCGCCGGCGATATGGCCGCGTCGGTGGCGATGAAGGCCAGCATGGTCGCCATGTCGGGCGCGATCATGCCCGAACCCTTGCAGACCCC
This sequence comes from uncultured Caulobacteraceae bacterium, assembly GCA_964614675.1. Classification (GTDB taxonomy): domain Bacteria; phylum Pseudomonadota; class Alphaproteobacteria; order Caulobacterales; family Caulobacteraceae; genus JANWHQ01. Next base: position 4,305 of record CAZTMF010000128.1, read on the forward strand.
GGCGATCCGCACCGGAACCCCATCGATCTCAGCCGTGGCGACCGCCCCCTTGGGGAAGGTGTCCGTGGTCATGATCGCGCGCGCGCCCAACGCCCAGTTGTCGGCCGACAGCCGTCCCTCGATCTCGGGCAGGCGGGCGGTGATCTTGCCGTCGTCGAGCAGCACGCCGATCACGCCGGTGGAGGCCAGCATGACGTCGCGCTGGCGACAGTCGAGCCGCTTGGCCGCCGCTGCGGCCACCCGGCGGGCGGCGTCAGCCCCCGGCCGGCCGGTAAAGGAATTGGCGCAGCCGGCGTTGACCACCAGGCCCCTCACCTGGCCGCCGCCGGCCTCCAGGTGGCGCTTGCACCAGTCCACCGGCGCCGAGCCCACGCCGTGGCGGGTGAACACTCCGGCGCAGGTCGTGCCCTCGGCGAAGCTCATCAACAGCACGTCGTCGCGCTCGTGCTTGTAGAGACCGGCGCGGCCGACCGCGAGCTCGACCCCGGCGACGGGAGCGATCTTCGGGAACGGCACGGCGAGCGGGGAGACAGGTCCCGCGTCCTTGGTCGCCGCGACGGCCGAGCCCCCGCCGAACTGACGGCTGTGCTTGTCAGCCCGCTGCAGGGCGGCGCGCTTCAGCACCGAGGTCAGAGGATCCAGCGCCTTTTCGAGCGTCTGGCTAACCAGCTCGCCCGGCCGGGCGGTCGGTTTGGCGGACTTGGCCGGCGAGGACGGCGGCCGCTTCTTGGAGCCCGTGGGCTTCATCTGGAGGCGCTCCCGGACTTGGCGAGCTTGGCCGGCGCGGCGCTCGGCGGAGCGGCGGGCGCGGCGGACGACACGGGCGCAGCGGCCCCCGGCGGGGCGGAGGCCGGCTCGGTCGGCGCCCCCGGCACATCGGTCGGCGGCGGGATCAGCAGCTTGACCTTGTTCTGGTCGCGCAGCCGCTTCAGCAGGTCTCGGACCTGGTTGTAGGTGACGAACCGGACGATCTGGGGCCGGGCCTGCTCCAGCGAGATCGGTTGCTCGGGCCGGCGCTCCTCGACCTTGATCACCGCAAAACCGTTGTCGACCCTCACCGGGCCTATGATCTCGCCGGCCTTGGCGTCCTTCAGCGCGGCCTCGTAGGCCCCGGGCATGACGTCGGTGGTGAACCAGCCGAGGTCGCCGCCGTTGAAGCGCGTCGCCTGGTCGATCGACTTCTCGATTGCGAGGGACTCGAAGGAGCTGCCGGAGGCCAGCTGCTTCTTGATCGCTTCGGCGTCGGTGGGGCTGGCGACCACGATCTGGCGGGCCCGCAGCTCGTCGGCCAGTTTCGAGCGGCTGAGCTGCTCCTGGTAGAGGGTCTGGATGGTCTGGTCGTTGACCGCCCGGTCGACCACGCTCTGGACCAGCATGTTGCCGAGGATCTGGTCCTTGGCGGCGACCAGCCGGCGCTGGGCCATCGGGTCCTTGTCGAGCTTGCGCTTCACCGCCTCGGCGGCGAGCAACTTCTCGTCGACGACCTCGTCCAGCATCTGGCGGAAGGCGTCCGAGGAAACGTCCAGGGGCTCGCCTTCGCTGATCAGGCCCTGGCTGACCGCTTCGCGCTTGACGTCCGAGGCCCAGACGGTCTGGCCGTCCACCGTCGCCACGGCCTTGTCGCCAGGCTCGGGCGCGCGCTCGGAGGCCCGCTTCTGGGTGCATCCCACAAGCACGGCCGCGCACGCCAGGGCGAGCGCGAAGGTCAGGCATGGACCGCGAAGGCTCATCAGTGCTTCCACCTCGATGCGGCGAACAGAGAGGGAGGTCCACGAGTCGTGGACCGCGCGGGCATATACAACGTCTTTCAACCGCATTGCGAAGCCGTGGTCGCTTTGCGCTTGAGCCTGGCTCGCCAGGGGACATGATGGGCTCGGGCGGGAGGACGAGCATGGGCCGGACCCTGGGTTGGATTGCAGCGGCGCTGGTCGCGCCGGCGCTCTTGGCCGGGCTTGGCGACGCGCGCGCGGCCGGTCCGGCGGCGCCAGACTGGGCGGGCCTCGCCAAACTTCCTGACTGGAGCGGGGTCTGGATCCCCGACCAGCGCGACCAGGACGCCCAGGTCGCCTCCAATCCCACGCCCTGGACCGAGAAGGCGGGCAAGGAGGCCCAGCGCCTCGCCGACGAGGAGCGCGCCGGGCGTCCCAAGGGCCTGTTCATCAACTGCCTACCCGAGGCCATGCCGAGCTGGATGCTGATCAGCCACAACGCCATGGAGGTGCTGTTCACTCCCGGCCGGGTGACCATGCTGGGCGAGTCCGACGGCAACCGCCTGCGGCGCATCTACACCGACGGACGGGGCCACCCCGAGGATCCTGACCTGACCTTCTTCGGCCACTCGATCGGCCATTGGGAGGGGCAGACCCTGGCGGTGGACACCACCGGCATCCTGCCCCAGGCCTACATCGCCGTCAGCGAGGCGGTCGGGATCCCCAACGACGGCGACATGCATGTCGCCGAGCGCATCCGCCTGGCTGGCCCCGACACCCTGGCCGACGACCTGGAGATCACCGCCCCGCACGTCCTGACCCGGCCCTGGAAGACCACCCGACTGTTCCACCGCGCCACCGGGCCCAACAGCGACATCATCGAGGGCGTGTGCCTGCAGGGCGGTTTCAGCCAGCAGAAGGACGAGCGCGGCGACGACATCTTCGTCCCCCTGCCCCACGACACCGGCATCCCGGTGGCCCCGGCTGGATGATGCGAGGACCCGACATGACGCTTCGACATCCCTTCGCCCTGGCCGCCGCCCTGGCCGCCTTCGCGGCCGGCGCTCCGGCCCTGGCCCATCACTCCTTCGCCATGTTCGACTTCAACCGGACGGTGACCTTGAAGGGCGTGGTCAAGGAGCTGCAGTGGACCAACCCACACGTGATACTGTGGGTCGAGACCACGCCCGCCGCCGGCGCCATGCCCGAGGTCTGGTCCGCCGAGCTGACCAGTCCCGGCAACCTGACCCGCTTCGGCTGGACCAAGCGGACCTTGAAGCCTGGAGACAAGGTGGCCGTCGACATCAGCCCGCTGCGCGACGGGGGAAAAGGCGGTGGCTTCCGCAAGGCTGTGCTGGTGGACACCGGCCAGGTCTTCACCTCCGACCTGCGCAATCAGGGCAAGCCGGGCCAGTAGAAGAGGCCTGCGCGCCGGCTCGTCGCGTTGACAGGGGGCGGGGCCGTTCTTAAGTCTCGCGCGCGCAAATCAGGCGAAACCCGTCCGGCTCCCGCGCTTTACCTCGGCCGAAATCGCGCCGCTCAAGATTATCCGGAACCCGCATGCTCGGCCTGGCCAAGAAGATTTTCGGCTCATCCAACGACCGCAAGGTGAAGGGCTACCTGGAGCGCGCCCAGAAGATCAATGCGCTGGAGCCCCAGTTCGCCGCACTCTCGGACGAGCAGCTCAGGGCCAAGACCCAGGAATTCAAGGATCGCTTCGAGAAGGGCGAGACCCTCGACAGCCTGATGAACGAAGCCTTCGCCACCGTGCGCGAGGCGGCCAAGCGGACCCTCGGCCAGCGCCACTACGACGTGCAGCTGGTCGGCGGCATGGTGCTGCACAAGGGCGGCATCGCCGAGATGCG
>CAZTMF010000129.1:0-7868 GCA_964614675.1 uncultured Caulobacteraceae bacterium
CATTGCTCGGAACCGTCCGGCGCCTGGCGGCAGACGCAGTCGGCGCTGATGCCCGGGCCGGCGGGGCCATAGGCCCAGGGGCCGCCGGCGTAGTACGGTATGTTGCGGCCGGTCGAGGCCGACACCGTGACCGAACTCGACTTGCCGATGGGGATGTTCACGATCCCGTAGGCGCTGCGGTAGCCGCCGGTGCCGATGCCGGCGCCGACCTCGCCATGGATCTTGCGCTCGGGCTTGATGTCGGGATTGTCCGGCAGGGGCTCGCCTCGACCGTCGTCCCTTGCGGCCGGCAGGGGCGCGGGCTTGTCGTCGAGCCAGGCCGCGATCTTCTGGTCGGTGGTCTGGGAAGCGGTGCTGACCGGTCCGCCGTCGGCCCCGGCGTCCGCGGCCATGGCGGGGCCCGCAAGGAGGGCGAGGCTCGCGGCCAGGAAAAGCAGGCGCGGGGTCATGATCAGGTCCTTGCCGAAGCGGGGCCTTAGCGTCCCCGCCAATTGCGGCGGACGTACGTCCGGGCCGATACAATCCTGGAATGCCACGTCAGTCCCGGGGGGCGCGGCGCTTCGCCAGGGCGTCGAACTCCATCAACTCCTTCAGCAGCGGCTCGAAGTCCTTCAGCGGCACCATGTTGGGCCCGTCCGAGGGAGCGCTGTCGGGATCGGCGTGGGTCTCCATGAAGACGCAGGCCACGCCGACGGCCACCGCCGCTCTGGCCAGCACCGGCACGAATTCGCGCCGGCCGCCCGAAGACTGGCCCTGGCCGCCCGGCTCCTGCACCGAATGGGTGGCGTCGAACACCACCGGGCATCCGATCTCGGCCAGGATCGGCAGGGCCCTCATGTCGGAGACCAGGGTGTTGTAGCCGAAGGAGACGCCGCGCTCGCAGGCCATGACGTTGGGATTGCCGGCCTCGACCACCTTGGCGATGACGTTCTTCATGTCCCAGGGCGCCAGGAACTGGCCCTTCTTCACATTGACCGCCCGGCCCGTCCTGGCCGCGGCGATGAGCAGGTCGGTCTGACGGCTCAGGAAGGCGGGGATCTGCAGCACGTCCACCGCCTCGGCGACGGCGGCGCACTGATCGTTCTCGTGCACGTCGGTCAGGGTTGGCATGCCCAGGCTCTCGCGGATCTCGGCGAACACCGGCAGGGCCGCTTTCAGGCCCACGCCCCGCGCGCCCCGGGCCGAGGTGCGGTTCGCCTTGTCGAACGAGGTCTTGTAGATCAGCCCGATCCCGAGCCGGCCCGCGATCTCCTTCAGCGCCTGGGCCGTCTCCAGCGCATGGGCGCGGCTCTCCATGGCGCAGGGGCCGGCGATGATCGTTAGCGGCAGGGCATTGCCGATGCGGACGGCCTGGCCGCCGGGGGCCTGGACTTCGACGATGGCGTTCGGCTTCATTCAGCCCGCTTAGAGCGGGCCCCTCGGACTGGCAAGCCGCGCGGCCTTGCGCGCTCCTGGCTCAGGTCTTAGCGTCCCGGCCTTCATGCCAGACCAATCCCTTCCCAGAGCCGTTCGGCCGAGCGTCATCGAGGCCATCGGCGACACCCCCCTGATCCGCCTGAATCGCGCCTCCGAGGCGACCGGCTGCGAGATCTGGGGCAAGGCCGAGTTCATGAACCCCGGCCAGTCGGTCAAGGACCGCGCGGCTCTGGCCATCATCCGCGACGCCGAGCGGCGGGGCCTGCTGCAACCCGGCGGCCTGATCGTGGAAGGCACCGCCGGCAATACCGGGATCGGCCTGACCATGGTGGGCAAGGCGCTGGGCTATCGCTCGACCATCGTGATCCCCCGCACCCAGAGCCAGGAGAAGAAGGACGCCCTGAGGCTCCTGGGCGCCGAGCTGATCGAGGTGGACGCGGTCCCCTATTCGAACCCCGGCAACTACGTCCGCTACTCCGGCGCGCTGGCCGAAGAGCGGGCGAAGACCGAGCCCAACGGCGCGATCTGGGCCAACCAGTTCGACAACGTCGCGAACCGCCAGGGTCACTACGAGACCACGGGCCCCGAGATCTGGGCCCAGACCGAGGGCAAGATCGACGGCTTCATCTGCGCCATCGGCTCGGGCGGCACCCTGGCGGGCGTGGCCATGGCCCTGCGGGAGCGCAAGACCGACATCCAGATCGGCCTGGCCGATCCTTACGGCGCGGCCCTCTTCAGCTGGTACACCGCCGGCGAGCTGAAATCGGAGGGCTCCTCGATCACCGAGGGCATCGGCCAGGGCCGGGTCACCGCCAACCTCGAGGGCCTGACCGTCGACCACGCCTGGCAGATCCCTGACGCCGAGGCACTGGAGATCATCTTCGACCTGGTCCAGCACGAGGGCATGTGCCTGGGCGGCTCGTCGGGCGTGAACGTCGCCGGCGCCATCCGCCTGGCGCGCGAGCTCGGCCCCGGCAAGACCATCGTCACCATCCTGGCCGACCTCGGCCAGCGCTATCAGGGCAAGCTGTTCAATCCCGAGTTCCTCAAGGAGCGCGGCCTGCCCTATCCGGATTGGATGTAGCCATGCCCGACGATCCTTTGGTCTCCCCCGAGTGGCTGCACGAGCATCTCGGCGACACGCGGGTGAAGGTGCTGGACGGAACCTGGTTTCTGCCGGGCGATCCGAGGGATCCCAAGGCGGCGTTCCTGGAGGCGCACATCCCGGGGGCCCAGTTCTTCGACATCGACGAGATCGCCGACAAGACCTCCGACATGGCCCACATGGCGCCCACGCCAGAGCAGTTCGCCTTCGAGGTGGGCGAGCTCGGCATCGGCGGCGAGGACACGGTGGTGGTCTACGATCAGGCAGGCCTGTTCTCCTCGCCCCGCGTCTGGTGGACCTTCCGCCTGTTCGGCCATGGCAAGGTGTTCGTGCTGGACGGCGGCCTGCCGGCCTGGAAAGCCGAGGGCCGGCCGCTGGAGCACGGGCCGGCGCCGGTTCCGCCGAACGGCGACTTCGCGGTGCTGACGCCCCACCCGGAACTGGTGCGCGACCTGCGCCAGGTGTGGGACGCCCTGGATGACGGCTCCGAGCAGATCGTCGACGTCCGCCCTGCGGAACGCTTTCGCGGCGAGCTTCCCGAGCCCCGGCCGGGCCTCAGGGCGGGCCACATGCCGGGCGCGATCAGCCTGCCCCTGCCCGATCTGATGGCGGGCCCGGGCGGCCTGCGTCCCGCCGATGAGCTGAAAGCGGCCTTCGACCATGCGGGGGTCGACCTGGATGGGACGATCGTCACCAGCTGCGGCTCCGGCATCGCCGCTTCGGTCGTGGCCCTGGCCCTGGCCCGGCTCAACCATTGGAATGCGGCGGTCTACGACGGCTCCTGGACCGAATGGGGGGCGCACACCGAGGCGCCCGTCGTGACCGGGCCGTGAAGGACGAAACCCGCATCATCCGCGCGGGCGCCGACCCCAAGCCGCTGGCCCGCACGGTCAATCCGCCGATCCAGCGCGCCTCCACCGTGCTCCTGCCCAACGCGGCCTCGCTCTACGCCCCGGGCCAGGTCAGCTACGGCCGCGACTCCCTGGCGGTTCGCGATGCGCTCTCGCAAGCCATCAGCGAGATGGAAGGCGCGGCGGGGACCAAGCTCTTCCCATCGGGCCTCGCGGCCATGACCGGAACGCTGCTGGCCCTGCTGAAGGCCGGCGACGAGGTGCTGGTCTGCCAGCATGTCTATCGCCCCACCCGCAAGTTCTGCGACCGGGTGCTGAAGCGCTTCGGCATCGGGGTGGCCTACTATCGCCAGACCCTGCCCGCGGCCGAGATCATGGCCCTGGCCACCGAGAAGACCCGCGTCATCGTGCTGGAGTCCCCGGGCTCGCTCAGCTTCGAGATGCAGGACGTCGCCGCGATCGCCGCTGCCGCTCGTGAGCGCGGCATCCTGACGGTGATGGACAACACCTGGGGCGCGGGCCTCCTCTTCAAGCCGATCGCCCATGGCGTCGACGTCAGCTGCCAGGCTCTGACCAAGTACGTCGGCGGCCATTCGGACGTGTTCATGGGCTCGGCGGCGGCGCGCGATCCCGCGATGTTGAAGCTTCTGGACGCCGCCATGCACGAGGTGGGCTGGTCGGTCTCGCCCGAGGACGCCTACCTGATGCTGCGCGGCCTCAGGACCCTGCCGACGCGCCTGAAGCGCCACGGCGATAGCGGTATCCAGGTCGCCGAATGGCTTCGCCAGCAACCCGAGGTGCGCGAGGTGATCCACCCTGCCCTCCCCGGCGCCCGCGGCCACGAGATCTGGGCCCGCGACTACACGGGCGCCTGCGGCCTCTTCGGTTTCGTGCTGCACCCGGCGCCCGAGTCCGCCGTCGAGGCCTTCCTCGACGCCCTGACCCTGTTCGGCCTCGGCTTCTCCTGGGGCGGCCACGAGAGCCTGGCCATCCACTGCGACCCCCAGCGCCGCACCGGCGCGGTGCTGGACGACTACGGCGGCCCCTTGCTGCGGCTTCACATCGGCCTGGAGGATCCGGGCGATTTGATCGCCGATCTCGAGCGCGGGTTGGAGGCCTTCAAGACATCCCGAAACCAGTCACAGGGCGGCCCCGCTGTCAGCGGGGGCCCACCTTGAAGCTCGGGACCGCCTTGTGCCCTTCGAGGGCGACCACGCGATCCAGCTCCTGAGCATGCTGAAAGCGCTCGAAGAGCTCCTCATCGGTCAGGCCGGTGTCGCAGTAGTACCGCTCGAACACGGACATGGCGAAGTCGACCACATGCCGATGCACGTGCGTCCGGTCGTGGACGTAGGGATGGTTGAAGAACCGCTGCACGATTTCGTAGGCGGGGAAATACCGCAGCCGATCATCGCCGGTTTCCCTCAGGATGTGGCCGACCGCCGCCCGGAGAAGCGCCTTCGATTCCGAGTCCGCGACGACGCAGGGGATCGGCCGAAACGTCGCCGTCAAAGGAATTGGCGACAGGGTCAGCACGATCTCGGCCTGCGGACGCCGGTCGCGGATGAGCTCTACGATGGCCGCGAGGTTGGCGACGTTCTCTTCGTAAGTCGCGAGACGGAACTTGTGACGCGCGGGGTCGTAATCGTGGGTCGGAACGGCTCGCCAGAAGACCTCGCCCGTCGGTTCGTCATACCAGACCTCGGAAAGGCCGAGCGTGATGATGAACGCATCGGCGGAGTCGAACAGCGCCGTGGTGGCTTGCCGGACGGTCTCATCGAACTCGAGCGCGACAAGATCGTCGCCGTGCCAGACGTTGACCGTCGGCGCCTTGTTCAGCCAGGCCCATTCGAACTGCTGGCGAAGGGCGTAGGTGTTCACCAGGCCGTCCCCCATCTCCGCGACGTAGGTCACGCCGTTGCGCCGGGTCGGGACGTTGAAGCCCCGCTGGTGCAGGTAGTGCGAGATGTGGTGGGCGAAGCAGGACCCGAAGGCGACAACCGTCGACTGGCGCGTGAACAGCGGTTCGTCGGGCATGAGCCCTTTGGCGATATACTCCCGGATGCACCACGGTGCGGAGAGGCTGCGGTCCTTGGGATAGTAGTTGGTGTGTTCGCCGCGGAAGTAGGTGGCGGAGTGCTGCCAACGGCGCCCGTCCTGATCGTAGTGCATCCGATCCCGGCCCTCGAAGGAGACCTGCGGATCGTCGGGACTGGATTGTCCGTCCATTGCAGCCATGCTCAAGCCTAACATGCCCCATGAGCTTGGCTATGCGGCTCCACATGCGTGCGGAGCAGGATGGCGCGCCCTGCAGGACTCGAACCTGCGACCCTCTGCTTAGAAGGCAGATGCTCTATCCAGCTGAGCTAAGGGCGCCCAGACCCAAGGTGCGCCTGACGCTTCAGTGCGTCCACGGCTCCTTGCGATCGGTCGAGAAGTTATCGGCATAGGCCTTGATGGTCAGTTTCTGGATCCTGGGCTCGGACAGCTGGAAGGCGATGCCGTGGCTCTGGGCGTAGGCGATCGCCTCTTCCTTGGTCTCGAAGGCGAGCCGAACCTGGCCGTTCATGTCGGTCGAGCTGGTCCAGCCCATCAGGGGTTCGGACACGCGCGCGCTGGCCGGTTCGAACTCAAGGACCCAGTCCTTGGTTCTGGCCTTGCCGGATTGCATGGCCGTCTTGGCCGGCTTGTAGATGCGCGCGAGCATGCTTTCCCTCTCCAGGCTCCGATGGTCGGGGCGGCAGGATTTGAACCTGCGACCCTCTGCTCCCAAAGCAGATGCGCTACCAGGCTGCGCTACGCCCCGCTCTTCGGCGCGCGGTTCATGGCATGGCCCCGGGCGGCGGGCAACGGGAGCCGATGCCGCGCGAGCTTGACCATAGCGGCGCCGCCGCCCCAAAGTCCGCTTGCCCATGACCCAGGTCTATCTGCACCCGGAGATCAGCGACTACTTCGTCGAGTACGACTTCGGCGACGTGCTGAGCTCGCCGGCCGACGGGAGTCCCGAGGACCTTCGCCGCAGGGTCATGGAAGACTATGTCGCAGAGAAGTGCATCCTGCTGCGCAACGTCCGCATCGACTACGACCACGACTTCGTCAGCACCGTGCGGTTTCCGCCGACATGGTACTTCAAGAAGTTCCCGTCCACGGTCGTCGAGCGGCCGAAACCCCTGGAGAAGAGCCAGCTCAAGCAGGACCTCTGCCGCGACCTCTTCGGAGGCGACAAGGGACTGTTCCGACGGTTCGAAGGCGAGGTCCGGGCGGTCAATGCGGGCATCCGGCGCGTCCTGGACGAGCTGCTGCGCCACCACCGGATAGACGCCGCCGACATCATCTGGCGGCACACCGAGACGCGGGTCGAGAACTTGCACTTCGACATCGACCAGGACTCCGGAGAGTTCGAGTCCGTGCGGCTCTATCTCAACATGGATGACATCCCGCGCATCTGGCACACCTCGCACCAGCTCGCCCCCATCCTGGAGGCCTACTACGACGAGCTGGAGCTTGGGCTCCTGGACGGCCAACCGCTGGAAAGACTGCTCCAGGTCCTGTCACAGCGCCTGTTCGGCAACTGGTCCTCGCGCGGACGCGAGCAGTTTCCCCGCCACATGGTGCTGTTCGAGCCGGGCGACGTCTGGATCTGCGACGGACGCACCGTACCCCACCAGGTGATCTACGGCCGTCGGGTGGCGTCGAGCTTCTACCAGCTGGCGCGCGGCGCCCTGCCCGCCTGGCATCCGAGCCTGAAGGCGAAGACCAATGCGGTGCATGCGGCCCGCGCCGGCGGGCCCTGCACGAGGGTCGGAGGCGGCCTGAAAGGCTATGCCTATCCCTTCGCGGCCGGCGGGCCCAAGCCGCCGCCGGGCGTGGGGCGCGCCAACCTGAAGGCTGACTGGGACAAGCTCTATGCCGAGAGCATCCAGCCCCGGCTGGTGCGCCTCTAGCGCCGGCTATTGATTGCCGAAGATCCGCTCGTGGACGCGGTCGCCGGCCTGGATCCCGAGCTCCGCGGCGCGGCCGCCCCTGAGTTCCAGCACCGCCAGCACAGGGGCGTCCGAGGGGATGGGGGCCTCGGACAGGGGCGGAGCGTTGGCCGCGACGTTCACCACCGTTCCGCGCGCGTCGATGAAGACCATGTCGAGCGGGATCAGGGTGTTCTTCATCCAGAACGACACATACTGCGAGCTGTGGAAGTCGAACAGCATGCCGGCGTCAGGTCCCAGCGACTTGCGGAACATCAGTCCGCGCTCGCGCGAGGCGTCGTTGTCGGCGATCTCGACATGGAAGCGGTGGGTGCGGCCGTCGTGGGTGACGATCTGCAGCGGCTCGACCGGCAGACCGTGCTGGGAATCGATCTGACCGCCCTGCCCCACCGACCCGCAGGCGGCGGCAAGGCAAAGCGCAAGGCCGAGGAGAAGACGACGCACAAACACGATGATCAACGCTCGAGGGAGATGGTCGGGACTTAGGTCGGCGGCTCGATCTCGGCGACCACC
>CAZTMF010000130.1:0-7855 GCA_964614675.1 uncultured Caulobacteraceae bacterium
AGGAGTTCGGCATCGGCACCGCCAGCCTGATCGCCATGGGCTGCATCATGGTGCGTCAGTGCCACTCCAACACCTGCCCGGTGGGGGTCTGCACCCAGGACCAGGCCCTGCGCGACCGCTTCACCGGTACGCCCGAGAAGGTGATCAACCTCTTCAGCTTCATCGCCGAGGAGGTGCGCGAAATCCTGTCCCAGCTCGGCGTCCGCTCGATCAAGGACGTGATCGGCCGCACCGACCTGCTCACCCAGGTCTCCCGCGGCGGCGAACACCTGGACGACCTCGACCTGAACCCGCTCCTGGTCCGGGCCGACCCGGGCGCGAACAAGCCCTATTGCACGGTCGAGGGCCGCAACGAGGTGCCCGACACCCTGGACGCCCAGATCGTGCGCGACGCCTCCGCCTTCCTGGCGCGCGGCGAGAAGATGCAGCTGACCTACACCGTGGCCAACACGGCTCGGGCGATCGGTTCGCGCATCTCCAGCCACATCGTGCGCAAGTTCGGCATGAACGGCCTGCCGCACGGCCACCTTACCGTCGAGCTCAAGGGATCGGCCGGCCAGAGCCTGGGGGCCTTCGCGGTGCAGGGGCTCAGGATCGAGCTGACCGGCGAGGCCAACGACTATGTCGGCAAGGGCCTCTCGGGCGCCACTCTGGTGATCAAGCCCTGGCCGGGCCTGGAGAAGCCCCACGCCAACGCCATCGTCGGCAACACCCTGCTCTATGGCGCCACCGCCGGGCGGCTGTTCGCGGCCGGCCGGGCCGGCGAGCGCTTCGCCGTGCGCAACTCCGGCGCGGTGACGGTGGTCGAGGGCTGCGGCGCCAACGGCTGCGAGTACATGACCGGCGGCACGGCGGTGCTCCTGGGCGCGGTGGGCGATAACTTCGCGGCCGGCATGACCGGCGGCATGGCCTTCGTGCTCGACCAGGAGAACCAGTTCGGGGCGGCGGTGAACCCCGAGAGCGTGGTGGTCCAGCGGCTGACGTCGCCCTACTGGGAGGGCGTGCTGCGCTCCCTGGTGGCCGAGCACGCGGCCGAGACCGGCTCCCGATTCGCCCAGGACCTGCTGCGCGACTGGGACGTGGTCCGCGGCCAGTTCTGGCAGGTCTGCCCCAGGGAGATGATCGCGCGGCTCTCCCATCCGCTGTCGACGGAAGTCGAGGCGGAGACGGCCTAGGCGGACGGCGGCGGGCCCACGTATCGCGCCCTGGGCCGGATCAGGGCCCCGCTCTCAAGCTGCTCGATGGCGTGGGCGATCCAGCCGGTCGAGCGTCCCAGCGCGAAGAGGGCGAAGGGCGCGTCCGGCGGCAGGCCGATGGTGCGGGTGAGCGCGGCCAGGGCGAAATCGATGTTGGCCTTGTGCCCGGTCAAGGCCTCGGCGGCGGTCCCCAGTTCGATCAGCTCCGGGGACGGACGGAAGGCGGAGAACAGCGCCCTGGCCCGGGGGTCGCCGGCGGGATAGGGCCGCTGGCCAAAGCCCGGCGGGGCGTCGCCGCGCGCGATGAAGGCCTTTACCGCCGCCTCCGGTCCGGCGCGTTCGGCCTCTTCGATGAGGGCGGATATGCGGGCCGCGGCGCCGCCATGTCGCGGGCCGCTCAGGGCCGCCAGCCCGGCCAGCACGGACGCCGAGAGCGAAGCGCCCGTCGAGGCGGCCACCCGTGCGGCGAAGGTCGATGCGTTCAGCTCGTGGTCGGCCAGGAGCACCAGGGCCCGGCGCACCAGATCCGCGCCACGCTTGTCGAGGCCCCAGGCGCCCGCGAGCACGAGGTGCAGAGGTCCGGGCTCGAACCCGTCGCCCAGGGCCCCGGCGAGATCCGCCATCAGGGCCGCGCCTTCCCGCCAGAGCGCGGCCGGAGAGCGCCCGAGCGCCGGCGCCTCGATCCCGGCGCGGAAGGCGAGGGCGGCGAAGGCCCGCGCCTGGGCCGAGCCCTTCATCCGCACCTTGGGACCGGGTTCGCGCGCGAAGATCTCCGCGTCGTCGCAGGCCCAGAGCCGGAGGGCCACCTGCTCCAGGGTCTCGGTCCTCGCCAGGGCCGTCGCATCGGCGCCGCGGTAGTAGAGCTTTCCGCCGGCCACGTCGGTGATCGCCGAAGCCAGCACCGGCTCGCCCCAGGAGATCGCGCCGCGCGCCACATCGGCGGGCTTGCGGCCCTGCGACTTGCGTTCGAACAGCCGGGTCACGTCCTCGGCGCTGTAGAGGCTCTTGCGTGGATCGGTGGGATCGGGCCGCGCCTCGATCCGCCCGCGGCTGACATAGGCGTAGAGGGTCTGGGCCTTGATCCCCAGCCGGGCGGCGACCGCCGATCCGTCCAGCCAGGCGCTGGTCTCGCCCATGCCCATGTTGATCGCCTTGATCAAGATTGACGGCAACCCTAGCCGATTCCATTTCGCCAAGTCAAAACATGAGGAGTGCGGACATGGACGGATTGCGCGACGTGGTGGCCGCCGAGACGGTGCTGTCGGATGTCGACGGCGCTGCGGGCCGCCTGATCATCCGCGGCTTCACCCTCGACGAGTTGGCCGGGCGGGTGAGCTTCGAACAGGCCTGCCGCCTTTTGCTGGACGGCATGCTCGAGGGTCTGCCGGACGAACAGGGCCTGCGCCTTCGGCTGGGCGCCGCGCGGGTCCAGGCGTTCCGGGAAGTCTCGGCGCTCGACGCCGAGCTCAGGAGCCGCCCCACGCTGGACGCGGTCAGGGCCTTGATGGCGCGGCTGCCCGACGGCGACGACCTCGACGTGGCCCTGCGCCTCCTGGCCGCTCCGGCGGTGTTCGCGCCTGCGGTGATCCGCGCCGGCCGGGGCCTGGAGCCTGTCACGCCCGACCCGACGCTCGGCCATGCCGCCGATATGCTCCGGATGCTGAAGCAGGAGCCGGCCAGGCCCGCAGAGGCGACCGCGCTCGACGCCTATCTGGTGACCATCATCGACCACGGGCTGAACGCCTCGACCTTCGCCGCACGGGTGACGGCCTCGACCCTGGCGGGTCTGACCTCGGCGGCCCTGGCCGGGATCTCGGCGTTGAAGGGCCCCCTGCACGGCGGCGCGCCCGGACCGGTGATCGACATGCTGGACGCCATCGGCTCGCCCGAGCGCGCCACGGCCTGGCTGGAAGCGGCGATCGACCGCGGCGACCGGCTGATGGGCTTCGGCCACGGCGTCTACCGCGTGCGAGATCCCCGCGCCGACGCCCTGAAGCGCACGGTCCAGAGCCTCGCCGAGGCCTCGCCCGAGCTGCCCGGGCGACTGAAGCTGGCCGAGGCGGTGGAAGCCGCGGCGCTCGACATCCTCAAGCGCCGCAAGCCCAACCGTCCACTGAACACCAATGTGGAGTTCTATACGGCGGTGCTGCTCGAGGCCCTGGGCTTCCCGCACGAGGCCTTCACCTGCGTCTTCGCCTCAGGCCGCATCGCCGGCTGGATCGCCCACGCCCGCGAGCAGGTGCTCAGTGGACGGCTGATCCGCCCGCAGTCGCGCTACGTCGGACCGGTTCCGCGCGCTGCCGCCTAAGGGCGAAGACTGGCGCTCGGTGAAGCAGGACGTCTTCAAGTCGGACGTGATCCGGATCGGAGCGAGCGACGGCGTCGGCGGGTTCGTGCACCACGGCGTCGAGTTGGGCGAAGGCGCCAATCTCGGCGCCGACGCCTTCCCGATGATGGGTGAGGTCGTCCTGCCGGGTTCGGTTTGGCGCGGCGATCCCGCTAAGATCGTGGGGAGCGTTTGACGTCCATGGCTTCCGAAGATGGCGCGCGCGTGACCGGCGGGCGGCGCCTCGCTCCGCTATCGCATCGTGGCAAATCGCTGATCTCAGTCGCCGCGCTGTGTAGCTGGGCTCCCACACCGCTCCTTTGCGGCGCGGGCATGGTGAACGAAGCGTCGGATAAGTGTACATCTCGGTCACGGACGGGGGAACGTTCAGAGACATTGAGGATCGACCATGACCCAACGGGCAGGGCTGCTGTGGGTATGCGTGATCGTTTCGAGTGTTTCGGTGTGGAGCCGGTCGGCGGGAGCCGCGCCGGTGAGTCTGCCCGCGGGATTCTCCATCCCCGCAGATTTCCGAGAGGATCCATCGCGCCGTCGGTACTGGGACTTCGACCAGGTGCAGTACGACTATTTGCCCGCCGGCAAACGCGACATGCTCCACCCGAAGGTCGAAGGCCATGTTTGGCGCACGGCGGTCACCGCCACGACCCTGCCCGCGAACAGCGGCGACCCCGTCATCGCCCGCATCGCATCAGAATTGGAGAAAGACGGCTGGTCCATTCTCCGCCGCCAGGGCGCCCTGGCGGCGCACAAGGTGGCCGGTGGTCATGACCTGTGGCTGAGCGGAACCGGCAACGGCGGCTATTTCGGACTGGTGCTGACGCAGGTCGCTCCGCCGGCGCGCGTGCTGAGTTTTCCCTCGCCCTTGCCGCAGGGCGAGACGGTCACGGCCTCCGAGAACCTGCCGTACGCCCTGCCGCTCCCCGGCTCGCGGATGGAGGCTTCGGTCAGCGACCATCGCTCCTTCGAGGTGGTGCTGCCCAACACGCATCAGCCATTCTTCGCCGTCGCGGATCTCACCCGCTGGTATGACGAGCCTCCGGGCGTGTCGTCCTACGAGTTCGTCGCCGTCTATCGCAAGGCGCTGGAGGCGGCGGGCTGGGACGTGATCCGTGGCCAGGTCGCCGGTGACGCCGTGGTCATCGCCCACTACGCCAAGTCCGGCCGCGACATCTGGCTCTACACGCGGGGCGACGGGAATAAGCAGAACATCAACGTCGTCGACTACGGCGCCCAATCCAAGGCGTCGAGCCTGAAACAGCAGCTGGCCCGCGACGGGCATGTGGCGCTCTACGGCATCTATTTCGACACGGGCTCCTCAGTCCCTCGGCCGGAGTCCGAAGCGACGCTGCAGAACGTCCAGCAGCTGGTGATGGCTGACACCGGCCTGAGACTTGAGGTGCAGGGACACACCGACGACACCGGCACGGCGGACCACAATGCCGCCCTCTCGGATGCACGGGCCGCGAGCGTCCGGCAATGGCTGACGGCGCACGGGATCGCCGCATCCCGCCTGGCCAGCAAGGGCTATGGCGCGACCCGCCCCGTGGCCGACAACCACACGCCGGAAGGCAAGGCCAAGAACCGGAGGGTCGAGTTGGTCAACCTCGCCGCGGCCGCTCCCGTCGCTGCCCAGGCGCCACCACCGACGGCGGCCAGATACACCCCGCTGGCCTGCGCCATCGGACCTGTTCGCGGCAAGGATCACACGGTGCTGATCCGCAATACCACCGGGCGCACGCTCAAGGCGGAAACGATCATCAATTTCGAACTCGACTGGAAGGTCGCGCCCGGGAACAGCCCGGGGCGACAGGACTGCTTCGCGACGGATGCGGATCTGGTCGCGGGCGGTCAGGTCTCGCGCTCCCTCACTGTCGACAGCGCCGTGACCGGTCCGTCCTGTTCGGCTTTTCTCTCCAGCGCCCGACCGTCGGCCGTCCACGACAAGGATGGCGGCGTGTTCACCGAATGCGATCCACGCTGAGCGCGTCTGCATTGTGCGCCGGAAGACTGGCGTAGTCTGCGCCCATGGAACTCCTGGCGCACACGCGACTGATCCTCTGGGAGGGCGGCAGCCTCTGGGTGGCCGACGCCACTCCTTCGCCGGACAATCCGGACCGGCGCACCGATCCCCACGCCCACCACGCCGTCCAGGTGACCTTGAGTCTGGGCGGCGGGTTTCGGCTCGGGGCTGGCGGGACGGAGCTCGGCGGCGACGCCGTCGCGGTGGCCGCCGACGCCACGCATGTCTTCGGCGCGGAGGGCCTCGTCGCCCTGCTCTTCGTGGAGCCCGACGGCCGCACCGGACGGGCGATCTCCGACACCCTGTTCAAGGACAATGACCTCGCCCCCATCCCGCCGGAGATGCTCGGCGATTTCCCAGGCCGCATCGTCGCGAACTTTCGGGGAGCGACGCGGGACGATCGCGCCCTGGCGGACCTCGGCCGGGGGCTGGCGGCGCGCATGGCGGGAGCAGCGGCCCCGCGCGAACCGGATCCTCGCGTGCGCAAGATGATCGCCTGGGCCGGGGGGCAGATGGATGGGCCGGTGAGCCTCGCGGACATCGGCCCGGTCGGGGGCCTGTCGTCGGGCCGCCTGCGCCACCTCTTCGTCGAGCAGACCGGCCTGGCCTTCCGGACCTATCTGTTGTGGCTCCGGCTCACCCGGGCGCTCGAGACCCTCGCGGCCGGCGCGTCGCTGACCCAGTCGGCGCACGAGGCGGGATTCGCGGACTCGGCCCACTTCAGCCGGACCTTCAAGCGAATGTTCGGCGTGGCCCCGGCGACCCTGCGCATGTCGTAGCCCTTCCGTTCAAGTACGGCGGAGGGCGTGCGCCTGGACACCGGTCATCGACAACACGACACCAAGGAGTTTTACGATGACCGATCAAACCCCCCGCCCCGGCTGCAACTGCGCGCCGTCCTGCGAATGCGCCCCGTCGTGCAACTGCGCCGCTCCCATCCCCGATGGACGCCGGGCCTGCACCTGCGTCGGCGGCTGCGCCTGCACGCCGGAAGTGAACTGCCGCGCGTCCTGACCTGCCTCCGCCTCAGGCCCTTGGCTCGGAGCCCCCCGAGCCGAGGGCCACCCCTCCGCTGCCCCGGCATGCCCCGGATGGGGAGCCTGGCTCACCCCCTCGGTGACGCAGGCGCCACCTCGATGGTGACGTGCGACAGCGCCCGGAACCTGGCCAGCCGGCTCTTGTAGTACTCCGGCGTTCGTCCCTCTTCGCAGGCCACCGTGACGATGGCGCCGAGGTGTCCCGGGCCCAGGCGCCAGAGGTGCAGGTCGGCCACCTGTCCGCCGCCCGCCTCGATCTCCGCGCGCATCCGCTCGCCGAGGCCGTGGTCGGGGTTCATGTCGAGCAGGATCGCCCCGGTGTCGCGGATCAGGCCGTAGGACCAGCTGGCGATCACCACCGCGCCGACGATGCCGGCCAGGGGGTCCATCCACAGCCAGTGGAACAGCCGCGCCAGCACCAGGCCGATGATCACCAGGACCGAGACCGCCGCGTCGGCCATGACGTGGACCACGGCCGCACGCATGTTGTTGTCGCGGTGGTGGGCGTCCCCGCCGTGATCGTGCTCATCGAAATCGGCCCGCGCCGTCTGCAGCCGGTTGCGGATCCCAAGCCGCACCTCGACGGTGAAGGCGTGGGGCTCGGGGATCTCCTCCACGCTCTCGAGGAACCCGTCCTGGCGGTGAAAGGCGAAGACCTGTCGCGAGCCGTCCGGCCGCACCGTCTCGGCCTCGGCCCGCTCCGGCAGCGGCGCGCCCTCGGACCACAGGCGAAAACGAGGGGGGACGCCGTCCTCGAAGATCTGGATCCTCAGGGCGCCGCCCTCGACCTCGAGCCGCGGCGCCTCGTCGTTATCGTGACCTTGGTCATGTCCGTGAGAATGGCCATGCCCGTGATGATGATGATGGTCGTGTCCGCCAGCGCTCAGCAGCCAGGCGCTGGCGACGTTGACGCAGAGGCCCAGGACAGCGATCGGGATCGCCTCGCGGAAATGGATCGGCACCGGACTGAAGATGCGCGAGACCGCTTCGTAGCCGATCAGGAGGGCGATCATCGCCAGCACGATGGCGCTGGTGAAGCCGGCCAGGTCGCCCAGCTTGCCCGTGCCGAAGGTGAAGCGCGGGTCGTTGGCGTGGCGGCGGGCGAAGGTGTAGGCGAGCGCCGCCAGCAGCAGGGCGCCCGCGTGGGTCGACATGTGCAGGCCGTCGGCGACCAGGGCGATGGAGCCGAACAGGAGCCCGCCCACGATCTCGATCAGCATCATGGCGCCGCAAAGCACGATCACCAGCCAGGCGC